>CANFCA010000194.1 GCA_947445045.1 Gallionellaceae bacterium | reverse complement strand
CTCCGCCGTTGTGCCACTGTAAACCAGCGAGCCGCGATTCAGAATCTCAACACGGTCGCAAATACTTTCGACTTCTCCGAGCACATGCGTGGAGAGAATCACGCTGTGCGTGTTGCCCAGTTCGCGGATTAGCGTGCGCACCTCGCGGATTTGCGCAGGATCAAGCCCCACCGTCGGCTCGTCCAGCACAATCACATCAGGCTGGTGAATAATGGCTTGCGCGATGCCGACGCGTTGCTGATAGCCTTTGGATAGCGTGCCTATAATTTTTTTACTCACGGCTTCCAAGCCACAGCGTTGCTTGGCTTGCGCCAATGCTGCGGAAACATCGACGGGCTTCATGCCGCGCAACCGCGCCGCAAAATTCAAGTAGTCATCGACAGTCAATTCGCGGTACAGCGGCGGGGTTTCAGGCAAATAACCAAGATGTGCTTTGGCTTTAGTAGGCTGGCGCAGCAAGTCGATACCGCAAATTTCTATCGAGCCGCTATTGGGCGACAAGCAGCCCGTCAGCATTTGCATGGTGGTGGTTTTGCCTGCACCGTTATGACCGAGCAAGCCCAATACTTCGCCACGTTTTAACTCCAGCGATACATCGCGGATGATATCGCGGTTGCCAAAACGGCGCGTTAGGTTGCGTGCAGTAAGCGTAATTTCAGGGGTGGAAGTAGGCAATGTTTTGTGACAATCTAGATTGTGAGTTAAGGTAAATATAACCTATTATGGACACTTACATTTTAAGCATGACCGATATGTCTTTTAAGCATTTATTTTTGATGACCTTGTTGCTTGCAGCTTGCGCGCACCAACCTGTGAAAAATGTTCCGCAAGTTACTCAAGCTGAAAAATCTGAGCTGCCTGAGCAGGAGGAGGTGGTGGATACCCGCGTGTTTCCCAATGTCGAACTGACCGATGAGTTGCTCTATCAATTTTTGTTGACGGAAATTGCCAATCAGCGCGGCGAAACCGATGTCGCAGTCAAAGCGAGTGCTAGCTTGGCCAATAAAACCCGTGATCCGCGTGTAGCAATGCGTGCGGCGCAATTGGCTATGGAATCCGGTCAAATGGATAAGGCGATTGATTCAATTAAATTGTGGCGCGAAGTTGAACCTGCTTCGACCATTGCTCGGCGCATGTTGTCTTCGGTGTTATTGCGTGCTGGAAAATTGGATGAGGCGCGTACCGAGTTGGCTGGCACGTTGAAAGAAGATGAGGCGAATGCAGCACCGACTTTCATCCATTTATTTCAAGTGTTGGCTGTCTATCCTGACAAGGAGGCAGCATTAAAATTGATGAGCGATTTAGCGCAACCGTACCCAAAAATGGCTGAAGCGCATTGGTCTGTAGCGCAATTGGCGCAAATAGCAGGAGACGAAAAGCGTGCGCTGACTGAAATGAAGCTCGCGGCAAATTTGCGCCCTGATTGGGATATGGCGGTGTCATCTGAAGCGGCATTGCTGCAAAAAAATGCGCCGCAAGAAGGGCTGGATAAGTTAAAAAATTATTTGGGTAAGTATCCTGATGCGCGTGAAATTAGGATGCAATATGCACGCGCTTTGCTCGACCAAAAGCAATACAAATTGTCGCGTGATGAATTTCAACACTTGGCAAATGACAATCCTGATTCATCGGAAATGGCTTTTGCCATCGCCATGATTTCCCTTCAAATGCAAGATTATCAAGGCGCGGAAGAGCAACTCAAACAATCGCTGAACAAGGGGAAAAAAGATCAGGACACGGTGCGCTATTACCTTGGGCAGCTAGACGAAGCGAAAAAAAATGAAGCGGAAGCGATAGAGAGTTATCGCTTAGTGAATAGTGGTGAATACCAATTTTCGGCACAGATACGCATTGCCTATTTGCTGAACAAGCGCGGTGAAACTGACGCAGCAGTGCAGCAATTGCATCAAACCCCAACCGTTAATAATCAGCAGCGTGTGCAGTTGATTGCGGTGGAATCGAAATTTTTGTTGGACGCAAAACAGCCTGACGCGGCTTACAAAGTTTTGCAGCAGGGCTTGGCGACGCTGCCGAATAATCCCGATTTGCTTTATGAGACAGCGATGGTGGCGGAAAAAATCGGCAAGCCTATCGAGTCAGAAAAATTGCTGCGTAAGCTGATTAAAACCAAACCCGATGATGCGCAAGCTTATAACGCGCTGGGATTTAGTTTGCTGGAGCGTAACGAGCGGATTTCAGAAGCGATTACCTTGGTGGAAAAGGCGATGCAGCTTGCGCCCGACGATGCCTCCATTATTGATAGTGTAGGGTGGGGCTATTACCGCAGCGGAAAATTAGACGAGAGCATCAAGCTGTTGCGGCGTGCGTTTGCGAGCAATCCCAATCCCGAAATAGCGGCGCATTTGGGTGAGGTGTTGTGGGCGCATGGCGATAAGGAAGACGCAAAAAAAGTGTGGCAAGATAGCCTCAAAGAAAATGCAGATAGTGCGCAACTTCAAACTGTCATTAAAAAGTTTATTCCTTAAAAATTTAAGGTCGCATTTGTTATGAAGTTTAGCTATTCAGAATTTAAGCAACAACGCGCCATGCACAAGCTAGTAACCGCATCATGGTAAACAACATCCCCGCAACCATACAAGCCGCAGTTGCTAAACATCAAGCGGGAGAGTTGATTGCTGCCGAGCAGATGTATCGCCAACTCTTGCCAGCGATGTCAAATGATGCAGGCATCCTTAATTTGCTTGGTGTGGCACTCTTTCAACAAAACAAATTATCAGAGGCTAAAGAGGAGCTTTGTAAAGCCATCAAGTTAAATCCCTCCGACCCTTCGTTTTACTTTAATTTAGGCATCGTTGCTAAAGCGCAGGGTGATAGTCGGCAAGCTGAAGCAAGCTATCGCAACGCGCTCAAACTCAAGCCTAATTATCCAGAGGTAACGCAAAATTTGTGTAACCTTCTTGAAGAGCAGGGGCGATATGAAGAGGCTAGATTGTTATATTGTGAAGCGATTCAAGCTAATTCCCAAGATATTAAAGTTCAGCTCAAGTTTGCTTTGTTGTGTAAAAAACTTGGCGACTGGAAGAGCGTTATTGAATCTTGTCAGAAAATTTTAACTGCTCAATCGGGTAACTTTGAGGCACGTTATTTGTATGCGCACGCATTGCAAATAATTGGGCAAACTGACCTTGCTATCGCACAGTATCAAGTGATTATAAAAAATAATCTGCAGCAAGCTTATGCACACTTTTATCTATCTCAACTGTTGGCAAAGCGCGGTGAAATGAAGGTGGCATTAGTTCATGCTAAATCGGCCGCTGAGCTAGATTCAAAAAGGGGTGAGATACAGCTTAGTTATGCGGGCTTACGCTTGACCGAACATATTGAATCTGCCGATGTTCAGCCTAATAGTTTTGAGCAGGATGATGAGTTGGCGCAAGCGGTGAGAGCGATACTGAATGATCGCTATGAGAATGAAGCCGCTCTTAGAGGCTGGCTATTCTTCACGCAAATTGATTACCAATTTTTCGATAGCCAATTAACTCGTCGTCCTATCCAGCGTCGCATAACGCAGTGGCAATCCTATTCGGAATCCATTGATGTTAATCAAGCCGCAGCCGATCATCTGGCGCGCATCAGCCAGATTGAGAATGTTTCGGCAAAATATGCTGCGCTAGAAGCGCTGACTTCGTTGAATACGCCGTCACTCACGCAAGACAGTTTTGCAGGTTTGGCAGAGCGTGAATGCCAGCAAGCTATAACCCATTTTTTTTCAGGTGAAAAATTAAATCTGGTGATTGTCGGTGCAGGG
>CANFCA010000193.1 GCA_947445045.1 Gallionellaceae bacterium | reverse complement strand
TTTGATTAGAGCCGGTTATTTGGTCATACGCGCTGCCGAAAGCATTGGTTAAAGCGTAACTTCCCGCGGTATCGTTTTTAAGTGCGGTATAGGCTGCAAAGAATTCCGTGCGCTTAGAAAAGTCATGGCCATAACGCAATGAAACTTGATTCGCTCCGGTGGATGCTGTGGCGGTACTGCCTGCTCTGGCATAACTCAGTCCAATCTTGTTCGCACCCAACTGGTATTGACCTGAAAGTTCAGCATTCTTTTGCGTATAGTTTGCTGTAACCGAAGTATTCACTTTGATGTTTTCAAAAGTTGCCCCTACCCATGCATCCCCAAATGCGTAACGTCCAACTAGGCGAACACCGGTATCAGTTTGACCGGCAGTCGATATATCTGGACGACTTTCATAAGCAGCGGATGCATAGATTGCATCTTGCTCGTATGTGCCAGAGAGCGACAGTTTGCTTTTGGTAGCAGTCGTCGTTGGCGCAGCGTCAGGGCTATATGAAAGCGCACCTTGGAAGGAGCCCAATTTTGGCGTCCAGTATTCAACTAAGTTAGATTGGCGGGTGTTGTAATTAGCGACACCTTTCGTTGCAGTTGGTGTGGCAGCCGCAATAGTTGCCGGGAGCGTAATGCCAGCACCGCCTGCGTGACCAATCAGATTAAGCGCAGTAAAGGATGAGGTGTTATCGAACAACTCCACTTTGTTGTGCGAAACTTTGAACGGGGTGTCCCACACACCGACGATAACCTTGCCGAATCCACCTTCCAAGCCGACACCACTGTTACGTGTACCAGAGGCAAAGCCTTTGCCGGTTGAGTTACCATCTCCATCAACTTGCACTTCCAGTTGGTAAATGCCTTTCAAGGTTTCGCTGATCTCTTCGCTACCCTTTACACCTAAACGAGACGCGTTGGAAAGCACGCGTAGTGCGCTGTCCTTACTGGTACTTGGTGCAATGATCTTGTCATTTTTAACCGATTCGGCATTCAAATAGACTTTGCCGTACCAGGTAACGTTGATATTGTCCGCAAAAGCTGGGGTGGTGATAGCAGCGGCAACAGCCAGTGCGATGATTTTCTTCTTCATGGTTACTCCTAGTGGTTAAAAATTAAATTTATGGTGGGGCTACTTTTTGTAAATCTGGTCAAACACGCCGCCATCAGCAAAGTGTGCCGCCTGCGTTTTCCGCCAGCCGCCAAAAACCTTGTCGATAGTGATTAGTTCAACTTTGGGAAATTGTTTTGCATACTTCGACGCAACCGCTGGGTCGGTAGGTCGATAGAAGTTTTTTGCGGCAATCTCTTGGCCTTCCGGTGAATACAGGTACTCCAGGTAAGCTTCGGCCACTTTGCGTGTGTGATGCTTATCCACGTTTTTATCCACTACGGTGACGGGGGGTTCGGCAAGAATGCTCAAACTGGGTACGATGATTTCATATTTGTCAGCACCCAATTCTTTAAGGGCGAGGAACGCTTCGTTTTCCCACGTGAGCAATACATCACCCATGCCGCGTTCAGTAAATGTGGTGGTTGATCCACGCGCACCGGAATCCAGCACGGGGACATTGGCATAAAGCTTGGCGACAAATTCCTTGGCTTTGGCTTGATCGTTTCCGTTATTCTTCAACGCATAGCCCCATGCGGCAAGATAGTTCCAACGTGCGCCACCGGACGTTTTTGGATTCGGTGTAATGATGCTTACGCCAGATTTGACCAGATCGCCCCAGTCTTTGATTCCTTTAGGATTGCCCTTGCGCACGAGGAATACGATGGTGGAGGTGTAGGGCGAGCTGTTATGTTTTAACCGCGCTTGCCACTCGTTCGGAATCAGAAATGCTTTTGAAGCCAGAACATCTATGTCATAAGACAGTGCCAGTGTCGCGACATCGGCATCCAATCCATCAATAATGGCGCGAGCCTGTTTGCCTGAACCACCGTGAGATTGTTTAACCACTACGTCATCGCCTGTTTTGGTTTTCCAATACTTGGCAAATGCAGCGTTATAGTCTTGGTATAGTTCGCGGGTCGGGTCATAAGACACGTTGAGCAAGCTGATTTCAGCCGCGTGCAACGTGCTTGTGAATAGTGCCCCCAACAAGGTGAGGGCAGTGAGTGTTGTTCGTTTCATGTGATCTCCTAAGTTGTCGTTGTGATCGTGTTATTAAATTCACGATGTGACGCATCTTAGGAAGTCAGCTCGAAAGCGTGAACCAATTATTTTTTGATTAGTTAGCTGATTTTTGAATATGCAGCGACTACAAGGTAAAAGAAATATTTAAACGATGAAAGCCGATGACCGCTTTCTGAAAGCATGAGTAGCAGCAATGGGGGTCGTAAAGAGAAGGTCGCAAAGTGCAGGTATTAAGAAACCAAATATAAAGTTGCAAGAAGAATCCTAGATAGATGTAGTAAACCTTGCAGCTTGAGTGTTTTTAGCCGCCAAAAATAAATTAGGCGACGAGTTCCTCGTCGCGCATGCGTAGTGCTTCTTCGATATCTACTGACACTACTTTGGATACACCCTTTTCTTGCATGGTCACGCCCACTAATTGTTGCGCCAACTCCATGGTGAGTTTGTTGTGACTAATAAAAATAAACTGGGTCTGTTGCGCCATTTTTTTGATCAGGGCGCATAAGCGTTCAGTATTGGTGTCATCCAACGGCGCATCCACCTCATCCAGCAAACAGAACGGTGCGGGGTTAAGTTGGAATAATGAGAACACCAACGCAATTGCTGTAAGGGCTTTTTCTCCGCCCGACATCAGGTGTATAGAGCTATTTTTCTTGCCCGGTGGCTGCGCCATCACTTGCACCCCGCTGTCCAGAATCTCTTCTCCGGTCAACACCAGCCGCGCTTCGCCACCGCCAAATAAGATTGGGAACATTTCAGCCAAATGTTGGTTCACTTGATTGTAGGTCGCCATCAACAAGTCACGCGATTCTTTGTCGATACGCTGTATCGCTTCTTCTAGCGTAGCCATTGCCTCGTTGAGATCTTTGGCTTGCGCATCCAGATACGCTTTGCGCTCAGTCGCAGTTTGCAACTCTTCGAGCGCAGCAAGATTCACTGCACCCAACGCTTCGATGTCCGAAATCAAGCGATTTAACTCGCTTTGCAACACATTGGGTTTGTTATTGCCGGCCTCCAACAACGGCATCAGCACTTGCTCATCTGCACCCTGCAACTGCTCTGACCACTGCTCAAAATGCAGACGTGACTCTTGTTCTTTGAGCGTCAACTCATTGAGCTTCTCACGTAATGGATTGAGTTTATGTTCGCAAGCCAAACGCTCTTGCTCGGATTTTTGCAGATTGACTGTCGCGTTTTCTAAAATATTGCGCGCCTCAGCCAGCATCAGCTCCGCAGCTTGCCGCGCAATCAATACCTCTTGCAACTGTTGCTTGGCTTGCTCATCATCACTGGTCGATAAATCCGTGTGCATCTGCGTCAGATTCAATTCGAACTGCGCCAATGCCTCGGTAATTTGTTGGGTGTTATGTTGTAAATCAGTGATTTTTTCCGCACAGGTCTTGGCAAAGAAGCGAGCCTCTTGCAACGCGTGTTGCGCATGCTGCGCTCGACCGCGCTGCTCACGCAGGGCGATATCTTGAACATTGGCGTGACGTTGCGCCTCTTCCACTTGTCCATAAAATGCACCGCTCTGTTCACGTAACGTGGCCATTTGCTCGTCAATACCGTGTTGCTGAACTTGCTCGCCATTCAACAACTCCGCCACTTCCTGCACTTCTCTATCAATTTGCAAGATACGTTCAGTGCTGCGCTCCTGTGCTTGATTAAGTTTGAGTATTTGCATTTG
>CANFCA010000192.1 GCA_947445045.1 Gallionellaceae bacterium | reverse complement strand
TTTGTTTCTGAATTCTGATCGCGTCGCTTAACGCAACAGCTGCATGCAACCCATTTGGGGTAGTGATGGTATCAGAAAGATTGTGGAATTCACAAACAACTTAGATAAGTTTGTGCTTTATGCAACAGCTATTGTAGCCATGTTCGCTATAATCCCTAGCCATTAGTTTTACTTTTATCAGTATGCCTGCTATTCAGCTTCTACCCGATTTACTCATCAGCCAAATCGCTGCTGGCGAGGTGATTGAACGTCCCGCATCCGCGCTCAAAGAGTTGTTGGAAAATAGCTTGGACGCAGGCGCGACGGACATCACGGTGCAATTAGAAAACGGCGGTATCAAGTTGCTACGCATACGCGACAATGGCAAAGGCATAGCAAAAGACGAGCTTAAACTGGCACTGATGCGGCACGCCACGAGCAAGATTGCCTCGCTGGATGATTTGCAAAGTGTCGCGAGCATGGGCTTTCGTGGCGAGGCTTTGGCAAGCATGGCAGCCGTTGCCCAACTCACTTTGAGTAGCCGTACACATGTGGATACGCACGGTTGGAAAGTAGAAGCAATTGATGGGCAACTCAGTGAGCCAGAACCTACCAATCAAGCACTAGGCACCACAGTAGAAATTCGTGAGCTGTATTTCAACACACCCGCACGCCGTAAATTTCTCAAAACCGAAGCAACTGAATTTGCTTATTGTGAGGAGGCTTTCAAACGCGTTGCTTTATCACGCCCCGAAGTGGCTTTTTCTTTGCAGCACAATGGCAAGATTATTTGGCAATTAGCTGCGGGGCAAGAAGCAATCAAACGCGTTGCCGCTGTACTAGGCGATGCCTTCGGACAGGCGGCTGTAGAGGTATCTCGCAACGCCACAAGCCTTTCATTACAAGGCTTGGCAGCCCTGCCCGCATATTCACGCGCTAATCGTGATGCACAATATTTCTTTGTCAACGGTCGTTTTGTACGCGACAAAGTTGCCAGTCACGCGCTACGTCAAGCGTATCAAGATATTTTGCATCATCAACGACACCCGGCTTTTGTATTGTTTCTCGACATACCGCCTGAGCAAGTTGACGTAAATGTGCATCCTGCCAAAAGCGAAGTGCGCTTCCGCGAAAGCCAAGGCATACACCAATTTATTTTCCACTCTGTGCAACAAGCCCTTGCTATTCCTGCGCAAACTGCGAATCAAACGCCACAACAGTCTGCGACATTTGTTCCGATGCAACAAAATATGAGCCTTGGTATTGCGCAATCAAATGCAGCTTATCGGGTAGGCGAAACTTATTCTGAAAAGGGAAAAAATGTCTTTGACGAAGGCAACTACGGTACAGCTACTGTACTGAACATCGCATCGACAGAATCAAAACAAGCTTCTCCCTTTGCCCATCACGACCAAACAATTCCGCCACTCGGCTTCGCCCTCGCGCAACTTTCAGGCATTTACATCCTCGCGCAAAATCAACACGGCTTAATCGTGGTCGATATGCACGCTGCACATGAACGCATTGTTTATGAGAAGCTTAAAAGCTCTCTGGATGCTGAAAAAATCAGCACACAACCACTACTCATCCCCGTGAGTTTTTACGCGGACACATTAGATGTAGCTACGGCAGAAGCTGAACATGCCGCACTACATCAACTCGGTTTCGACATCGCGCCGCTCTCGCCTACCACGCTTGCAGTACGCGCAATGCCAGCCTTACTTAAACAATCCGAAGCAGAAAATGCGGCGCGAGAAGTGCTAAATGAATTGCGCGATTTTGGTGCCAGCCGTGTGTTGACAGAACGTCGCAACGAATTGCTCGGCACACTAGCCTGCCACGCCGCCGTTCGCGCCAATCGGATTTTGAGCGTCACCGAAATGAATGCGCTGTTGCGCGAAATGGAAAATACTGAGCGTTCAGGCCAATGCAATCATGGTCGCCCGACTTGGTTTCAAGTAACGCTTAAAGAGCTAGATAAAATGTTTATGCGCGGACAATGAAATTCACACTACGTCATTCCCGCGAAGGTGGTTTAACATGAGGTTGTTACCCCCCGCCATTTTCCTAATGGGACCCACTGCCAGTGGCAAAACTGGGGTCGCCGTCGAACTCGCGCAAACCCTGTCTGTTGAACTTATCAGCGTTGACTCCGCATTAGTGTATCGCGACATGAACATCGGCACAGCCAAACCTGATACTGAAACCCTGCGCATTGCGCCGCATCATCTCATCGACATTATTAAACCCACTGAGGTGTATTCCGCCGCTGCGTTTCGCCATGATGCATTGAACCTAATGGCAGACATCACCGCACGCGGTAAAATTCCATTATTGGTTGGCGGAACGATGTTGTATTTCCGCGCATTGCAAAATGGATTAAACGAACTGCCGGTCGCTGACTCAGCCATTCGCACCGAACTTGATGCAATTATCGCCGAACATGGCATTGCCTATTTGCACCAACAACTCTCTGATGTCGATGCCGAAACCGCCGCAAGACTTTCGCCCAACGACACGCAACGCATTCAACGTGCGATGGAGATTTACCGCGTCACAGGTACACCCATGTCGGAGTTATTAAAAAAAGAAAATGACTACGCTCTACCTTACCGCACCATTAACATCGCGTTGATACCCAGTGACCGAAAGGTACTGCATCAACGCATCACCACACGATTTGAACAAATGATGAAACAAGGTTTAGTGGAAGAAGTACGCGCATTACGAGGACAATATGAATTGCATCCCAACTTGCCTTCTATGCGTTGTGTGGGTTATCGCCAAGCGTGGCAATTCATCGACGGCGAAATAAATGAAACGCAATTATTTGAAACCGGACTCGCCGCCACACGACAACTCGCCAAACGACAGCTGACTTGGCTGCGCTCCACACCTGATGTAATCGAGATTGACTGTTTGTCGACTAACCTTGCGCAACAAGTACGCGCTGAACTTGTTGAGTTGACTTAGTGGAATCGCTGATTAAGTCTGTTCGCCCTGAGCCTGTCGAAGGGTGCATGATTTAACTCGTTGCATTATTAAGTCCCACCACTCATGGTTCGACAACCTCACCACGAACGGCGGGACTTAATCAGCGTTTCCCTAGTTAACCTGCACCGCCAACGTTCCTACTCTGCCCTCCACTTCACGCATCTGTACTTCATGGTAAGGCAGCGCGCTAACATCCAGCCCTTGGAGGTATTGCTGCATAGACACCAGTTCATAGCCCTGTGCTTGCCAGCCTTTTAGCAGTTGCTCAAAAATCGGCATCCATTTCTGACCTTCCAATTCGGCATGCAAGGTATAAACATGTCCTGTCGCAGGAGGTGCTTCCGTCAGCTTCAAAACATGTTCTGCGATGTTGTCCAGCGTGATGCCGTCACGATTCATCAGCTCGTCTAATGTCGGCAGTGTGGTTGGCAATTGTGGGCAGGCGATGATCTCGGCTTGCCAAGTTGGCATGAAAGGATGTGTGCCACGCGTATCCGAGCTGTATGCAAAACCAAGTTGTTGCATCATGCGCAAGGCATGCCGATTCATCTGCCAACCCGCCGCCGCATGGGCGTGTGGCGCATCACCAAAAATTTCCGTGTAGCGATCTACCGTGCGTTGCAGCTCACGTTGAGTCCATTGGTTATCTTTGCTTGCAACGTGGTCTTGCCAGCGAATGTGGTCATAGCAATGGATACCCACCTCAAAGCCCGCATCACGCACACCACGCATAATGTCCGCACATTTTTTACCGATGTCTGGCGCGGGAAGAAGCGTACCATACAGCAAAGTCTTGATGCCGTAATGCTCCACCACCGAAGTACGCGAAACTTTGCTCAAA
>CANFCA010000191.1 GCA_947445045.1 Gallionellaceae bacterium | reverse complement strand
CAAAACCTTTGATGATGGGCGCGGTGGCTTATGCACCCAAGGTGGTCACGATCTGGGAAGGCTTCAAAGAGTATTTCCGGCAGCATGATTTCGAGTTCGATTACATTCTCTATTCCAATTACGAACGTCAGGTCGAAGCGCAATTCGACGGCAGCATCGCGCTGGCTTGGAACTCACCGCTGGCTTGGGTTCGCGCAGACCGTATGGCACGTGCGCGTGGTCAACAAGCGCGCACAGTGGCGATGCGCGATACCGACCGCGACCTCACTTCGGTGCTGGTGGTGCGCAGCGATTCACCTGTCGTAACGTCGGGTAAATTGATCGGGCTTAAAGGCAAGGTGATTGGCTTTGGCGCAATTGATTCACCGCAGGCCAACCTGATTCCGCTCGATCATCTGCGTGAGCTTGGATTGATCGCGGGACGCGATTACATCGCGCGACGTTTCGACGTACTGGGTGGCAAACATGGCGACCATATCGGCGGTGAACGTGATGCAGCGGTCGCACTGATGGCGGGTGAAATCGATGCCGCATGGATGATAGACGGCAATCATATTGCCTTCTCGCGCGAAGGCATCCTGCCTGCCAATGCCACCCGCATCGTGGCGCGTACTGGCAACTTCGATCACTGCAACTTCACCGTCAGCCCAGGCGCGGATGAAAAACAGATTACGCGTTTCACCGAATTACTACTGGCGATGAACTGGGACGATGCGCAAGTCAGGCCCCTACTCGAACTGGAAGGCCTAAAGGCGTGGCTGCCAGGTCGCACCAGCGGTTACGACTTACTGATCCGCGCCACCGATGATGAAAAATTTTACGATGTAAAAGGAAACATCCTTGCCGCCGATTATCGATATTGAAAACCTGGGGCTGGATGCGGGTGGACATCTGCTGGTCAAGCATGGCTTGCTGGCCGTGCCACCCGGCGGTGAACTGCGCGTCGTCGGCAACAGTGCAGGCTGGGATGCGCAGCTATCGGCTTGGTGTCGCAATCAGGGACATCCGGTTCGCTTGTCGGAACAAGATGGACGCACAGTCGCATACATAACGAGCGGTGCAGCACAGACTGGCCGTTGGCGCGGCGCGATGCACACCGGACATGCTGATGCCAAATTGGCGGACGCGGTTGCCGAACAAGCTCAAACCAACTGGGGACTGGCTGCACGTGGCGCAACCGTAGAGGCAGGTTCGCCTGCAATGAACTTTCGGCTCAATCAAAAAATCGACGTGTGGGCAGACAGCGCAGCCGATCTCTATGCGCAAGCGGTTGCGGCGCAATGGAATCCAGACGAGGCAATAGACTGGAGCACACCCTTCGGGTTACCCGATGTAGTGGAAGACGCGGTGGTGCAAGTGTTGACCTACATGATCGAAAACGAAGAAGCTGCCTTGATCGTACCCGCGCGTTTTCTGGGACAACTACATCCGCATTTTCGCGAAGTACAGGCTGTGCTGGCGATACAGGTCGCCGACGAAGCGCGGCACATCGAGGTGTTCACACGGCGCTTGCGCATGAAAGGCAGAGAGCCCGCACTCTCCACCGCAGGCGGACAAGCATCGTTGAAGACATTGCTGGATGAACCGGATTTTTCCGTCGCCGGATTTTTGTTGTCGGTGCTGGGCGAAGGCACTTTCGTCAGCCTGCTCAACTTCCTCCACGCTCATGCGCCCGATCCTGTGACCCGACAGATCGCCCGATTAGCGGCGCGTGACGAGGCTAGGCATGTCGCATTTGGAATGGCGCATCTGATGTCACGCATCAAACAAGAGCCGGAGTTTTTAACACGTCTAGCCAACGCCGTGCAATCGCGCAACGATGCCCTGTCCGGTACGTCAGGGCTCAACGAGGAAGTGTTTGATGCCTTGATTCTACTGGCAGCGGGTGAGTTCACACCCAAGGCAATCGCCTCCGGTTATGTGCGGGTGCAACAGTTGATGCTGGATATGGCCGAAGGCAGACAAGCACGTCTGGAAAAACTCGGCTTCGCACGCGAAGTCTCGCAACGCCTGTCATCGCTGCATACGCGCAACTTCATGTGAGATACAAAACTTATTTCAGCGAACTCTCACTGTGCGCTGCAATAAATTTACTAGTGTTTTGCAAACTCAGGATCTCATTATCCAACGCATTGTTTTTATCCAACGCAAGAAAAGCATCAATCAACTTTTGGCGCAAGTTTGCATCCATATCTGCGCGCACCATCCAACGGTAATCGTCATAATTATGCTTGTTGATGAGCACTGATAGTCGCTTATCATCGACTTCAAATTGCACGATAGGAATAACCTGCTTATTGCTACGCGCTTTTGCTTGAATCAAATTAGCCCCATCAATCCAAACCATATCCAGTTTATTGCGAATCAAATCATCAATGAGTGCGTCAGCATCGAGAGCAGGCCTAAACTCGACTTTCATTCCGATCTTCTTCTCAAGGTAATCAGACAAAGGCTTAAATTTTCGCCGCAATACCGATGGTGTATCGTCAGGAACTAAAGACACACGCAACACCGGCTCAGAAAAAGTGGATGCGTATAACAACAATGCCACCACTGTTGCCAGTGAGATGGCTAGATACTTAATGCGGGCTAGCGTTGATCTACCCCGCCAATGCTCCATTTTTTGATGATTTTTACTATTCGATTTCATGCACAAATTCTCTCGTTGAATTATGCCGTAATTGAGAAATCTACTGCAAAGTTTCCACTCGCTCATACACCCATACTGCGTGTCAAAATTGCGCCAGATGGGGCATTCGTGACACAATCGCATCTCTGTGCGATGCACAAACCACATTATTTTGAGTTAAATTTTAAAAGCCATCATGACAAGCGAAACTAACATTCCTGTACAAGACGAGAATCAAATCATCACCGAACGCCGCAACAAGTTAGTGGCGATACGCAAATCGGGCGTGGCCTTCCCCAATGATTTCGAACGCAAGCACCTGGCGGATGATTTACATACCGAGTTCGGCGAAAAGTCGCATGACGAATTAGAAGCACTGAACATTCACGTTGCAGTGGCTGGGCGCATGATGCTCAAGCGTGTGATGGGAAAAGCCAGCTTTGCCACTGTGCAGGATATGAGCGGACGCATTCAGCTGTTTATCAGCAACGGCGATACCGGCGAAGAAGCTCACAACGCGTTCAAACATTATGACCTTGGCGACATACTCGGTGCTGTCGGCGTGCTGTTCAAAACCAAAACCAACGAGCTATCCATCCGTGTATCGCAAGTGCGTTTGCTTACCAAATCACTGCGTCCCTTGCCGGAAAAATTCCACGGACTATCCGATCAGGAACAAAAATATCGCCAACGTTATTTGGATTTGATTACCAATCAGGATGCACGCGAAGTATTTAAAAAACGCACCAAGATCATTCAGGCGATTCGTGATTTTTTCATCGTGCACGGCTACATGGAAGTGGAAACACCGATGATGCATGCTATTCCAGGAGGCGCGTCAGCCAAGCCTTTCGAGACACATCACAACGCGCTGGATATGAAAATGTATCTGCGCATTGCGCCTGAGCTATATCTAAAACGTTTGGTCGTGGGCGGCTTTGAAAAGGTGTTCGAGATCAACCGAAATTTCCGCAACGAAGGATTGTCCACGCGCCACAATCCAGAATTCACCATGCTGGAATTTTACGAAGCGTACCGTGACTACAAATATCTGATGGACTTCAGTGAAGGTCTGATTCGTGAAGTCGCGCAAAAAGTTTTGGGGACAACACACATCTCTTACCAAGGCAAAGAACTAGATTTAGGCAAGCCTTTCCACCGTTTAACCATGGTGCAGGCCATCCAAAAAT
>CANFCA010000190.1 GCA_947445045.1 Gallionellaceae bacterium | reverse complement strand
TAATCATCGCCAACTTGGCATTGAGTAACTGCGCAGCCATGTATTGTGAGGCTTGCGGCGGCGTGAGCGTATCACGTTCACCGGCAATGACTAAGGTTGGCTGCCTAATGGTTGGCAAGCTGCCGCGACAATCACAATCGCGCAAAATCTCCAAGCCAGCCTGCAACGTATTTAAGTCTGGTTCACCCCGACTAAATAAGGCAGCACGTAAACTCACCAACAACTCGCGTTCGCCATCGCTACCTCTCACTTGCAGCGCGAGAAAACGACGCAGAGTTTGCGCATAGTTTTCCGTCAAAGCATCAGCGAATCCCGCTAAGGTTTCTGCTGCCATCGCGCATTGCCAGTCAACTCGCTTAACGAAACAAGGCGTGCTTGAAACCAATATCAGACGTTGTATTTTCAACGGTTCACGCGCTGCCCAACGTAAAGCAATTTGTCCCCCTAATGACCAGCCGCAGACGTTAAGTGGCATCGGGAATTTTTCAGTGAGCGCGGAGACAATCACATCCAAAGCACCGCCCTTCTCTTGCCCCTCTTCACCTTTTTCGGATTGACCGTGTCCTGGCAAATCCACCACATACACGCAAAATTCCTCGGCAAGTTTTTCTACAACACTGCCCCACATACCGCCGTGCATGCCCCAACCATGCACAAGCAACAGCGGCGCACCGCTACCGTACTTCTCAACGTGCAAGACAGTCATTTCTCACTCCATCCGTTGTAACCATCTCGCACGTTTCCCTCTCCTCAATCCTCTCCCGCAAGCGGGCGAGGAGGCGAACGTGTCGCTGCGCGAATTTAGTATCACTGTGCAAGCTCATGCAGCGCCTCAATAAGCGTCTCTATATCTTCCGCACTGTGCGCTGCCGACAATGTAATACGCAAGCGCGCTGTCCCTTGCGGCACAGTGGGTGGGCGGATCGCTGCGACCCAAATGCCGCGTTCGCGCAGTTCTTCACTGAGTTGCAATGTTTGCTGATTATCGCCAATCAACAAAGGCTGGATTGCGGTGTGTGATGGCATAAGTTGCCAAGGTAAATCGGACAAACCGTTACACAGTTGTGAGATTAAGCTTTGCAAGTGCGCACGTTTTTCATCGCCCTGCGCTATCAAACGCAAGCTCTCAGAAAGCGCGACAGATAAAGCGGGTGGCGTAGCGGTCGTGTAAACATAGCTGCGCGCATGATTGATGAGCGTGTCGATGACCACTTGCTCGGCGGCAACAAATGCGCCCGATACACCAGCGGCTTTACCCAGCGTTGCCATATAAATAATGCGCGGTGATGCAATGCCGATATGCGACAGCGATCCGCTACCCTGTTCACCCAACACCCCAAAACCATGCGCATCATCCACCAACAACCACGCATCATATTGCTCACACAACGCCAACAATTCCGGCAACGGCGCGATGTCGCCATCCATACTAAATACCGCGTCAGTGATAATGAGTTTTCTACCGCTAGCCGTTTGCACCAACATCTCAGCCAACTGCTCCATATCGCCATGACGAAAGCGCTTCACTTGCGCACGCGACAACAGCATGGCATCGTTCAATGACGCATGATTCAACTTATCTGCAAACACCGTATCCGCCTTACTTACTAAGGCTTGCACCACGCCCAAGTTAGCCATGTAACCCGTCGAAAAAAGCAGCGCGGCAGGCTTGCCCACAAAGTCAGCGAGTTGATGTTCAAGCTGATGATGCGGAGCAAAATGCCCGCTCACCAGATGTGCCGCCCCCGCCCCTACACCCCATTGCTGCGCACCTTGCTGCAACGCGGCGATGAGATGTGGATGGTTGGCAAGACCAAGGTAATCGTTGCTGGAAAAGGCAAGGTACGGCTTGCCATCAACAACAATGTCTGACGATTGCGGGGTATCTAAAGTGCGGCGAGTACGCAACAAGCCAAGTGCGGCACGCTCGTCGAGTTCATTTTGTAATTGTGCAAAAAACATATCATCGTAGGATGGGTTGAACGCAGTGATACCCATCATTGGGCTCGGTGGGTTGAGCTACGCTTAACCCACCCTAAATATCGTTTAATGTTTGTCCGCAAACGGATACATACCCAACTTATCCAGCAACGCTCTATCACGCTCTGCTTCTGGATTGCCCGTAGTAAGCAGTTGTTCACCATAGAAAATCGAATTCGCGCCCGCTAGGAAACATAAGGCTTGCACGGCATCGCTCATTTGCTGACGACCCGCAGACAAGCGCACGCGCGCGGAGGGCATCGTGATGCGCGCAACGGCGATGGTACGCACAAAATCCAACGGATCGAGATCAGGTGTATCGGCCAATGGCGTGCCTTCAACTTTCACCAGATTGTTGATTGGAACGCTTTCTGGGTAAGGTTCCATGTTGGCAAGCTGCGCGACCAAGCCAGCGCGCTGCGTAAGATTCTCACCCATGCCGACGATACCGCCGCTGCACACATGCATACCCGCATTGCGCACGCGCTCTAGTGTGTCGAGACGATCTTGATAATCGCGGGTGCTTATGATGTCACCATAAAATTCCGGCGAGGTATCCAGATTGTGATTGTAGTAATCAAGGCCAGCGGCTTGTAATTGGGCAGTTTGTGCGTCGTTCAACATACCCAATGTGGCGCAAGTTTCCATGCCTAAGCCGCGCACGGCTTTGACCATTTCTACCACTGCCTCCATGTCGCCCTCTGAAGGTTCACGCCATGCCGCGCCCATACAGAAACGATTCGCACCGTTGTCCTGTGCGGCTTTGGCTGCTTTTACCACCTCACTCACTTCCAGCATCTTGCGGTTTTCCACGCCAGTATTATGGAACGCCGATTGTGGACAATAGCCGCAATCCTCAGAGCAGCCGCCCGTTTTAATCGACAACAAAGTAGAAAGTTGCACCGCATTCGGATCAAAACGTTCACGATGCACTTGCTGTGCGCGATATAACAAATCGGCGAAAGGCAGGTTAAATAAGGCTTCCACGTCAGGCACACTCCAGCGTTGCGGCGCGGCACTAGGTTTAACGGGGCGGATAAATTCGATGACTTGTGTGTTCATGGCTTTATGAAATGGATATGATTCGGTAGCCGAATCATCGTTGAAAGGGTGAAGGATTGTCAATTTTACACCGCGCTTTTTTGAACATGCGCTCAAATTTTGAACGCCTCCTCCCTGAGCAGCCTTGTGTGTTATGCAGCCAGATGAGTTACTCAGGCTTATGGTGCGAGGCTTGCGACGCATCTCTACCTTATCTAAACGAACCGCATTGCCCCATCTGCGCCCTACCCACTTTACAAGGTGAGGTGTGCGGACGCTGCTTGTCGCACCCGCCGATTTTTTCACATACCGAAGTGGTATTCGGCTACGCCTTTCCGCTCGACAAACTCATACAAGCGATGAAATATGGCGAGCAACTCGCACTCGCCAATGCCTTCGCAAAAAAATTAGCGCGACGCATCGCGCAAAAAAATTTACCAGACTACATTATCCCCATGCCGCTACACCCCGCCAGATTAAAGGAACGCGGTTTTAATCAATCGCTACTGTTGGCTGAAAAAATTGCACGCGAGTTAAATATAAAACTCTTGCCGAATGCCTGCGAGCGCGTGCGAGATACCCCATCACAATCTTCATTAAAATGGAAAGAGCGTGATAAAAATGTGAAAGATGCGTTTAGTTGCGACGTTGATCTCACAGGCAAGCGAATCGCATTGATTGATGATGTGATGACCACAGGCGCGAGCTTGAATGCCTTGGCGACGGTGATAAAAAAGTCAGGCGCGACGCATATTGAAACGTGGATAATTGCGCGCACCTTGCCGCACAATAAATAAAGGCTACCCATGTTCCACGTTATTTTATTT
>CANFCA010000189.1 GCA_947445045.1 Gallionellaceae bacterium | reverse complement strand
GGCAGGGGTTGGATGGTACCGACTATAAGGATTGGTAATGAGGGTTTTGTCGAATAAAAGAGAGCAAAACAAACTTACGCCACCTAATAATTTTGGTGGCTTTACATTTATAGGTTTGATGATAATTATCGCCATAATGGGCGTTGCATTATTAGCGGTTGGCGAGGTTTGGCACACCGCGCAGCGACGAGAAAAAGAACAATCATTGCTGTTCGTTGGTGATCAATTTCGCAATGCTATCCACGCCTATTATCAACACGCTCCCGCTGCTAACAAACAGCAGCCTTACCCCACCAGCTTGGAAGATTTGCTCAAAGACCCGCGTTATCCCTCCACACAGCGTTATCTTCGGCAACTGTATCTTGATCCGATTAGAGGGAGTGCTGAGTGGGGCTTGTTAAAAAAAGGCGACGGTATCTACGGCGTGTACAGTTTGTCGGAAGAGGCCCCAATCAAACAAAGTAATTTTAGGTTGGTTGATAAAGATTTGGAAAGTAAATCGAAATATTCAGAATGGTTTTTTATGTATGTCCCGACACAGCTTGCCAATAAGCCTGTCGTGAAGTCGTGAAAAGCTGCGATATTTTCTGTAATGTCATCGACAATTACGGCGACATTGGCGTGTGTTGGCGGTTGGCAAAACAATTGGCGGATGAACGCAATCTCAATGTGCGACTTTGGATAGATGATTTATGCAGCTTTGCCAAGCTATGTCCTGAAGTTGATGTGGTATTGGAGAAGCAAAGTTGCAGTGGCGTGGAAGTCTGTTTATGGCACAAAGACTTTCCTGAAGTGCAACCCGCTGACATCGTTATTGAAGCATTCGCCTGTCAGTTGCCGTCAAACTATATCGAGGCAATGCTGCACGCTGAACTTCAGCCAGTTTGGATAAACCTAGAATATCTTTCGGCAGAAGACTGGGTGCATGGTTGCCACGCTTTGCCATCGCCACACCCCAATTTACCGCTCACCAAGTATTACTTCTTCCCTGGCTTTACCGATAAGACAGGTGGGCTGTTGATTGAGAATAACTTGTTGATGCGACGTGACGCATTTCAAAGCGATGTTGAGCAACAACGCATTTTATGGGAATCCCTCGGCGTAGAGGTGCCTTCAAACGATACCCTCAAAGTTTCGCTGTTTGCTTATGAAAACGCCGCATTGACTGGATTGTTCGACATATGGGCGGATAGCCCGCAACCCTTGCTGTGCTTGGTGCCTGAAGGTCGCATCTTGCCGCAGCTCGGCGCATATTTTGGCGATGTTACGCCGAGCGTGTGCAGCGAATATGCTCGAGGTAATTTAAGCGTGCGTGTGCTCCCATTTGTTTCGCAAGAGAATTACGATTTACTTTTATGGGCTTGCGATGTGAACTTTGTTCGCGGCGAGGATTCTTTCGTGCGCGCACAGTGGGCCGGACGACCATTTATCTGGCAAATTTACCCGCAGCATGACGAAGTTCATCATGCAAAATTAGATGCGTTTCTGAATTTATACACTGCGCAATTGAGCAAGTCTGCACAGTTCGCCATAAGCGATTTATGCACGGCTTGGAACAAAGAAGCCGATTCGGGGCAGTGGTGGTCCGCATTCCTCCAAGTGCAAGTCGAGTTAAAACCGCATGCAAAAAATTGGGCGAATGCGTTGTCAAAAAACAATCTGGCTTTGAATCTACTGGATTTTTGCCAGAATATCGGTAGAATCCGCGCCTTCGAAAATGAAAGATAGTTAAGATGAAAATAGCTCAAGAACTACGCGCAGGTAACGTCATTATGGTTGGCACCGAGCCAATGGTTATTCTGAAGGCAGAATATAGCCGTTCAGGTCGTAACGGCTCTGTGGTCAAGATGAAAATGAAAAATCTGTTGACTGACTCTGCACAGGAAACCGTGTACCGCGCCGACGACAAATTTGAACAAATCATGTTGGATCGTAAAGAAGTAACGTACTCCTACTTTTCTGACCCGATGTATGTATTCATGGATGCTGATTACAACCAATACGAAATTGAAGTCGAAAGTATGGGTGATGCAATCAATTACATTGAAGACGGCATGGCTTGCGAAGTGGTGTTTTACAACGACAAAGCGATTTCAGTTGAGTTGCCAAATACGATTGTTCGTGAAGTTATTTACACTGAGCCAGCGGTTCGTGGCGATACATCAGGTAAGGTTATGAAGCCAGCTAAAATCAACGGCGGGTTTGAATTGCCGGTTGCTGCATTTGTTGAAATTGGCGACAAAATCGAAATTGATACGCGCACGGGCGAATACAAACGCCGCGCTTAACTAACGTTGTTTGATGCAAAGCAAAGGCCAGCCTCAGGTTGGCCTTTTGCATTTTTAAATTTGATTATCGATGCTGCAATCTCCCTATGACTAAATCTGTTACGCCTGAAAGCTTAAAACATACTCACAAATTTGATGAAGGTAATCCGCTCGCAGAGAAGAATACTTTGCGTGTTGCGATTCTGACAGCAGTGATGATGGTGATCGAAATAGCTGGCGGTTGGTATTACAACTCAATGGCATTGCTGGCTGATGGCTGGCATATGAGTTCGCATACTGTCGCATTAGGTTTGTCGGTATTAGCGTATTTCTTGGCTAGAAAATATGCGCACGATCATCGCTTTTCTTTTGGAACGTGGAAGATCGAGGTGTTGGGCGGTTATACCAGTGCGATTTTTTTGGTCATGGTGGCAGGACTGATGATATTCCAATCCATTGCGCGATTGATTTCACCGAGTCCCATTTTTTACGATCAAGCCATTGCGATTGCAATCGTAGGGCTGCTGGTGAATTTAGCTTCCGCATGGATGCTTAAGGGTGACAATCATCATCACGATCATGAACATCATCAACATGCACATCATGATCATCACCATGACTTAAATTTGCGCTCGGCATACCTACATGTACTGGCTGATGCAGCAACCTCGATATTGGCAATCATTGCGTTGATCGCAGGGAAATTGTGGGCAGTTAGCTGGCTAGATCCAGCGATGGGTTTGGTAGGCGCAGTCTTGGTTACTGTGTGGGCTTATGGATTGCTGCGCGATACCGGGCGAGTGCTGCTGGATGCGGAAATGACCGCGCCCGTTGTGGCGGAAATTCGCGAAGTGATTGCGGCTTCACCGATAAAAGCAGAACTTTGTGATCTGCATGTGTGGCGAGTAGGGAAAGGCAAATACGCTTGTATCCTCAGTCTGGCGGTGGCTGAATCCGTGTCACCAGACTATTTCAGAGAGCAGGTTGGGATACATGAAGAGTTAGTACATATCACAATTGAAATCAATCGAGTTGCAATATCTCATAGAGCAATCAGTTAGCTTGCTAAGTTGAGAAACTAACTAGTTAATAAAGCTTATTCTTTGAGAGAGCAGTGCATTGGTCTTTTCCACAATTCCACCACGCTTTAGCATGGCAAAATGTTCCGCTTCATCGCGTGCTGTAATCTTCGCTAAATAAGTAATATTTCTATCTATTGATTCGAGATAAAAATTTCGTTCGATACCCAGATTCTCTTTGAAGTGCAGTGTTAGCTTGGTGTAAAGAGCACCCAGATCAACATCCAATTTATTTTGCACGGTGGTATAAAAGTATTGCGTCTTGCATAGCAAGTCGTGCATATTTTTGTAGTCACCGAAATTCGCTTCCTTGAATTCCAAATACAAAAACAACAGTTTTTCAAGATAAGTTCGATCCGCCATTTGACCTGTTAAATCTGCTGTAGAGACGATTTGGGCAAGTAACTTAGTGCGTTCGTCAGGAAAATCAATCTCAGAAACATTTAAAGCCGAGTTGGTAATTAACATCATGTATTTCAATGGCGTTGCAAAACTCACTGGAAAATGT
>CANFCA010000188.1 GCA_947445045.1 Gallionellaceae bacterium | reverse complement strand
GTTGCTATGCAGACCTGGAAATCAAGCGTCTCAGTCCGGAAGCGTTGCGCTTTCTGGCGTTCTGGGAACACAGCAAGATGATTACACCGGTGGAGCGGGAGATGATTCTGGATCGTGCGGTCGCGCTCGGCCGTGACAATCTGCCGCTGGACAAGGTCAAGCTGATCGCACTGCTGGTGCTGTGGAACCAGCATGAAGAACTGGACCCCATGATAGTCGAAGACCTGCTTACTCCGGCTGATTCCGGCCGCTTACACTAGGGAGCCTCTTAAAATCCAATTTTCGTCGCCATACCGCGTTGCTCACAAAAAATTTCTCCTAACATATCGTACATATGTGTCGTCGTAATTTTTTGCTCGCGCCTTGCCTTGCTTAGAAACTTGAATTTTGAGAGGCATTCGTGAGAAGCTCCCCCCCCCCCCCCGACCTATGCTGATTACGATGCGTAATTGGTTCGGTAAAACGATTGCCCGCAAATTGCTGCTGGCATTTTTCTTGGTATTTATCGTGACTTATCTAGTCACGTCTATCGTGGTTCAATCCGCAGTCCGCACTGCCGTGACGGATTCTGAATTAGCCAATTTGTCGCAGCTGGCACAACTCAAAATCGGCAGTTTCAATTCAAGGTTTGACGCATTGGCAACCGACCTCAAGGCTTGGGCTAAATTAGATGTGATGAATGATCTTGCCTCAGGTGACGTGGATCAACGGGTGAAAAATACCTTAGTCAATCTGAAAAAAGATTATGACTTGCATGGCGATATTTATGCGTTTGATGCGGCGGGTAATTTGATTGCAGCAAGTGAAGATCAAAAAAGAACCGCGATGTTGCCCGATGCTTGGAAAGTGCAAGGGGCGATACGATTTATCAATAAGCATACTGATCCATTCGATGGCGATGATGTCGTCGCCATGGTTACGCCGATACAGGCCTCTTTTGCAGAGGGCTATTCATTGGGCACGCTGGTCATGGCGTTTCATTGGGGTGCTGTGAGTGACGCGTTGCCAGAAAAAGCATTGCTGTTATTGCATCAAGATGCCGACATGGTTACGCCCGATGCGCCGGCATCACGTTCTGATTTAAAGGCGCATCCTGAATCAATAGAATTGTTGGCGGTTGGCGCAAACAGCACAGCGGTATCCAATGTCATGTCAGGGTCTATGCTAAATGTTGCCACGCCTAGAGCATTGTTGAACGAGTTGGCGCATGTGAGTGGGTTCGTGCAGGTGGCGGATACTTCTTACTTGGTCAATAGTGCATTGCAAAAAACGGGGATGTTGACGGGCTGGGAAGTGGTGATGATGCGCGAGCCAGATTCGCTTTACCAAGCCGTCCATAATGTTGATTACAAGCTAGCGATATTGGGCTTGATTATGGCCTTCCCGTTGTTTTTTGGCATACGCTGGTTGTCGAGTTTGCTCACCTCACCATTGCGTCAATTGGCTGGGTTTGTTGCAGATGTTACGGACGCAAAAGATTTATCTAAGCGTTTAAACATTAACACCGATGATGAAATCGGCACGTTAGCGCATGACTTTAACCAAATGGCGGCACGATTGGAAAGTGGCTCAAAAGCTCACCGCATCGCCGAGACACGTTTGCGCGCTACTATCGATAACGCGCTCGATGCTGTCGTGCAGATGAATGCTAAAGGTATTGTCACGGGTTGGAATGAACAGGCTGTTGAAGTGTTTGGTTGGAAGCGTGAAGAAGCGGTTGGGCGGCTGTTGTACGAGATGGTGATCCCTCTCCAGAATCGAGAGGAGTATTTCGCCAGAATCCAACAGGCACTCATGCCTGGTGCGACAGATATTCTTTCTACTCGCGTTGAGCAAGTGAGCGTCCACCGCGATGGACAAACGTTCCCAGCAGAATGGGCGATTACCACCATCGAGGTGGATGGTAATCTGGAGCTCAGTGCGTTCATTCGCGACATCACCCATAAAAAAGAATCTGAAGAGTTAATCTGGAAGCAGGCGAATTACGACAAAGTGACGGGCTTGCCAAACCGCCACATGTTTCATAACCAATTGGAGCAAGAAATTAGGAAAGCGCAGCGCACTGAGCAACAGATGGCATTGTTGTTTATTGACCTCGATCACTTTAAAGAAGTGAACGACACCTTGGGTCACGATGTGGGTGATTTGCTGTTGATAGAAGCAGCGCGCCGTCTCAGCCATTGCGTGCGTGAAACCGACACGGTATCTCGCTTAGGCGGCGATGAGTTCACGGTGATTTTGTTGGATGTGGATGACGTTAAAATTGTTGAGCGTATCGCGCAGTCGATTCTTAAATCCATATCAGACCCATTTAAATTGGGTGATGAAGTGGCGTACATCTCTGCAAGTATTGGCATTACCCTGTATCCGAGCGATGCGACTAATTTTGAAGATATGCTCAAAAGCGCCGATCAAGCGATGTACGTTTCTAAGAATTTAGGTCGAAACCAATCGAGTTATTACACGGCTGCGCTGCAAGCCGATGCGCAGCAAAGAAGGGCATTGATTAACGATTTGCGGCTTGCCTTGGCGGGCAATCAGTTTGTGCTGTATTTCCAACCGATTGTCGATATGGTCACGGGTCGTATCCACAAAGCCGAAGCGTTAATACGCTGGCAGCACCCTACGCGTGGCATGGTCAGCCCATTAGAATTTATTTCGCTGGCAGAAGAAACAGGACTTATTAACGAAATCGGCGATTGGGTGTTTTATGAAGCCGCGCGCTGGACGCAACGCTGGGTAGCGATTGCGGGGCAAGATTTTCAAATGAGTGTGAATAAATCACCCATACAGTTTATGCGTGAGGAAGATCATCACGAGTGGTTAGATTATTTAACCAAGCTCAATTTGAAAGGACACAATCTGGTGATTGAAATCACTGAGGGCTTGTTGCTGAACCCAACCACGCAAGTGACTGACAAGCTATTTAAGTTCCGCGATGCAGGCATTCAAGTAGCGATTGATGATTTTGGCACAGGCTATTCTTCGCTTTCTTACTTGAAAAAATTCGATATTGATTTCTTGAAAATCGACAAATCATTTGTCGATCACATTGAGACCGACATCAACGATAGAGTGTTGTCCGAAGCGATTATTGTTATGGCGCACAAGCTAGGGCTGAAGGTGATTGCCGAAGGCGTGGAAACCGCAGCGCAGCGCACGCTGTTACGCGAAGCAGGCTGCGACTATATGCAAGGCTACCTATACTCTAAACCGGTCTCTCCAGAAGCGTTTGAAGCGTTGCTTAAAGCCGCAGTGTTGGAAGTGGCTTAGCGGTTTTCAGCAATGCTCAATATCTTCACACTAGACCAAGGTCGCTTGGTTAAAATTTCCGCGCAAGATATCGCAACTCGTCCGCCAATTTGGATAGATGCCATTGCGCCTAGCGAAGCCGAACGCGTTTGGATTAGTCAATCTTTCGCGCTGACCTTGCCACAGCCTGAGCATTTACGCGACATAGAAGCCAGCGCACGGTTTTACGAAGAGCATGGCGAGTTGCATTTGCGCTCAGATTTTTTGTTAAGCAAAGAAAGTGGCTCACGCAGTGTCATTGTTGCTTTTGTCTTGGCGCATAACATTTTGTTCAGTGTGCATGACGAAGACTTGCCGGTGTTTGCATCTTTCCGTCAGCACACCAGCGGACATCCAGAGCCCATTGCCGATAGCCTCGATGTGTTGATTGATTTGTATGAGTCAGACATTGAGTTTTCTGCCGACGCGCTGGAAGATATTTATGCCGAGTTGGGCAGCGTGAGCAGCACCATACTCAAGCCTGCTTTAGGCGATAAAAAAGCCGCCGCCGTGTTGGCAAAAGTCGCGCAAGGTGAACACTTGAACGGTCGCATACGGCGTAACCTAATGGACACGCGCCGT
>CANFCA010000187.1 GCA_947445045.1 Gallionellaceae bacterium | reverse complement strand
CAGGTGCTCATGCTCACTGTGCTCAAGTCCTGGGTTCCAACCTTTCTTCACGATATAGTCAATTTGCTGCCTGATCTGCTCAGTAGTCATTGCTGGCAAGTATGAAAAAGTTTCAAACTTGCGGCTGGCTGGATCGCTAACACGTGATTTGTAATCTTGCATTTCACTCATTTTAATTTCCTTTTTTAATAGTCTAGGGACCAAGATACGGCGCATCGTTCGACGCGCCATTGTCTCAATGCTTACTTATGGGCTACGTCCAACTTGTCAACAGTATCGAACTCGAAACGAATTTCTTTCCAAGTTTCCATCGCAATTTTCAGTTCTGGGCTATGGTTCGCTGCCTTGGTTAAGATGTCTTTACCTTCTTTTTCAATTTCTCGGCCTGCGTTACGTGCTTCTACACAAGCTTCCAATGCCACGCGGTTTGCTGCTGCACCCGCTGCGTTACCCCATGGATGACCCAAAGTACCGCCACCAAACTGTAAGCAAGAATCGTCGCCGAAGATGTTAACCAACGCTGGCATGTGCCAAACGTGAATACCACCAGAGGCAACTGGGAACACACCAGGCATTGAACCCCAATCTTGATCGAAGAAAATACCGCGTGCGCGGTCTTCTTTAATGAAGCTGTCTCGCATCAAGTCAACGAAACCGAGCGTTGGCGCACGATCACCTTCCAGCTTGCCAACCACAGTACCTGAGTGCAGATGGTCACCACCGGACAAACGAAGAATCTTCGCCAACACGCGGAAATGAATACCGTGGTGCGGGTTACGATCGATCACAGCGTGCATCGCACGGTGGATGTGCAACAACATGCCGTTGTCACGACACCAGTTAGCCAAGCCTGTGTTAGCGCAGAAACCACCCGTGATGTAATCGTGCATGATGATCGGCGTGCCGATTTCTTTTGCGTATTCAGCGCGCTTGTACATTTCTTCTGGCGTTGGTGCTGTCACGTTCATGTAGTGACCTTTACGCTCACCTGTTTCACGTTCCGCTTTTTCAATCGCTTCTTGAACGAAGTCAAAACGTGTTCTCCAACGCATAAATGGTTGGCTATTGATGTTCTCGTCATCCTTAGTCAGATCCAAACCACCACGCAAGCACTCGTAAACAGCGCGACCGTAGTTCTTAGCAGATAAACCCAATTTAGGCTTGATGGTGCAACCCAGCAATGGACGACCATATTTATTCAGGATATCACGCTCAACTTGAATACCTTGTGGTGGACCACCACAAGTTTTAACGTAAGCGATTGGGAAACGAACGTCCTCCAAACGCAATGCGCGCAATGCTTTGAAGCCGAACACGTTACCTACCAATGAGGTAAATACGTTAACCACTGAACCTTCTTCAAACAAATCGATAGGGTAAGCAACAAAGGCGTAGAAGCAAGTGTCGTCGCCAGGTACGTCTTCGATACGATACGCACGACCTTTGTAGTGATCCATGTCTGTCAACAGATCAGTCCACACGGTTGTCCATGTACCTGTTGATGACTCAGCCGCAACCGCCGCAGCGATTTCTTCGCGATCCACACCTGCTTGAGGAGTGATTTTGAAGCATGCCAAGATGTCGGTATCTTGAATTTTGTATTCTGGTTCCCAGTAAGTCTGGCGATATTCCTTCACACCAGCATTGTATTTTTTCACTGCCATGGTCTCTACCCCTTTAAAATTGCGATGCGGCGCATCGCGGCTTTTTGAACAACAACTACATGGAACGCATCGTAGCCTTCACGACACATAAGGACAACTCAATTATTTTTATTATTATGATAAGATTTAACTTATACATAACTTTCTGAGCGGACGGCGATGTTACACCTAACTTTACGACAATTACAGGTCTTTGAAGTAGCCGCGACACAACTCAACTTCTCGATTGCGGCAAAGCTGCTATTTCTCTCACAGCCCGCCGTATCGATGCAAATTAAGCAGCTTGAAGAAAACATTGGCTTGCCATTATTCGAGCAGATGGGCAAAAAGATTTTTCTCACCGAAGCGGGTCGTGAGTTGCATCACTACAGCCGCAACATCGCGCAACAGTTAAGTGAAATGGAGGGGGTGTTTAACGAAATGAAGGGATTGAATCAGGGTAAGCTGACGCTTTCGGTGGTCAACACCGCTAACTATTTCACCCCACAATTGCTCGCCAAATTTTGCCAGCGCCATCCAAACATCAACGTGATTTTGCATGTCGCCAATCGCGATGCCGTGCTCAAGCAACTCGCCGACAACAGCACTGATTTAGCCATCATGGGGCAAACGCCTAGTGAATCAGATGTTACTGCGGAATCTTTTTTAGAAAATCCGCTCGTCGTGATTGCCGCAACCAGTCACCCCCTAGCCAAACTCAAGCAAGTAAAATTTGCTCAACTCGCCAGCGAAACTTTTTTATCGCGTGAAATTGGCTCTGGAACACGCAGCGCGATGGAACGCGTGTTCGCACAACACAAAATTCAACCGCGCATCAGCATGGATATGGAAACCAACGAAGCCATCAAGCAAGCCGTGCAAGCGGGAATGGGGTTGGGGATTTTATCGTTACACAGCATAGAGCTGGAGCTAGAAACCGAGCGGCTTGCGATGCTCAACGTTGAGCACTTCCCGCTTGTACGTCACTGGTTTGTCGCTCATCGCAGCAACAAACGTTTGTCTATTGCTGCGTTGGCATTTAAGGAATTTTTGCTGATGGAAGCTGACGCAATTATCTCGTCGAAATAGCTATTACTACTTGTTAGTCCTGTACAACGCCGATTGCGCATGGGCTTGTAAGCCTTCACCAAACGCCAATACCGAAGCAATTTGACCGAGCTTTTGTGCGCCCTGCTGAGACACTTGAATCAAGCTGCTGCGTTTTTGAAAATCGTACACACCCAACGGTGAAGAGAAACGCGCTGTGCCAGATGTCGGCAAAACGTGATTCGGCCCCGCGCAATAATCGCCCAACGCTTCTGAAGTATAGCGACCCATAAAGATAGCACCCGCGTGTTTCAGCTTAGGCAACCAAGCTTGAGGTTCTGCAACCGATAGCTCCAAATGTTCAGGTGCAATACGGTTGCTGATGGCACATGCTTCATCCAAATCTGCAACATGAATCAATGCACCACGATTTTCCAACGCGGTTTGAATGATGTCGCGGCGCGGCATTTTTTCCAGTAAGCGATTAGCACTTTGTGCGACCGCTGCGATGAATTTTTCATCAGGTGACAACAAAATCGCTTGCGCTAATTCGTCGTGTTCAGCTTGTGAAAATAAATCCATGGCAATCCAATCCGGGTCAGTTTGCCCATCACAAATCACCAAAATCTCTGAAGGGCCCGCCACCATGTCAATACCACACACGCCGAATACGCGACGCTTAGCAGAGGCGACATAAGCGTTACCAGGGCCAACAATTTTATCTACCTTGGGGATGGTCGCTGTGCCATAAGCCAAGGCAGCAACGGCTTGCGCACCGCCAATGGTGAACACGCGATCCACACCAGACAAATACGCCGCAGCTAAAACCAACTGATTCTTTACGCCATCTGGAGTCGGCACAACCATTATCAATTCAGCCACACCTGCCACTTTAGCGGGCAGTGCGTTCATCAACACCGAGGACGGATACGCCGCCTTACCACCCGGCACATATAAGCCCACGCGATCCAGCGGCGTGACTTGTTGACCGAGCAACGTGCCATCCGCATCGGTATAGCTCCACGAATCTTGCACCTGCTTCTGGTGATATTCAGTCACACGCTGCGCGGCAGCTTCTAGCGCGATGCGCTGCTCAACTGGCAATCCATCAAACGCGGTGCGGAGTTCATCACGCGATAATTCCATCGCGGCGGCATTCGCCAATGGCAAACGATCAAACTTGCCTGT
>CANFCA010000186.1 GCA_947445045.1 Gallionellaceae bacterium | reverse complement strand
TAATGTACCTGACCGCGATGTGTATCAATCTTCACGCCGATTTCCTGTAGCAGTGGCGTAGGTAAAATTCCGCCCGCACAGATGATGACCGCATCGTTAGGTATCTCCGTCACATTGCCTTTTTGTTCTATCTTCACTGTGTCAGATCGAATTTCTGTGACAGCCGATTCCAGCAATATGTTGAGTCTTCCTGATGCGCTCGCTGCTTCGGCATACTTGCGATTTTTAACTTTGACGCGACTGAATGCATTGCTACGATAGCTCAGCGTTACTGTTGTGCCCGGTTCTTCAGAAATGGTCACGGCAGCTTCTAGTGCTGCGTCGCCTCCGCCTACGACGACAACATGCTTGCCCTGGAATTGCGCCGGGTCAATTAAACGATACATGACCTTTTCTAACTCTTCGCCGGGCACATCTAACTTGCGCGGCGTACCGCGTCTCCCGATAGACAGCAATATGCTGTTGGTGTGATACGCGCCTTTACCTGTGACGACAGAAAACGTGCCGTCAGATTGGTGATCGATGCGTTCCATGCGCTCACCAAAGTTGATCTTGATGCCCGTTTTGAGTACCACGTCTTCCCATAACGCCATGAGTGCTTCTTTATTGGTCTCCCGAAAATTGACCTTGCCGTACAAGGGTAAAGTCATTGGGGCGGTCATCACTAATTTACCGCGTGGGTAATGCAGTGTCGTTCCACCAAAAGTGCTTTCCTGTTCGATAGTGGCGTAACGTAAACCTTGTTCGTGAGCCGATAAAGTGGACGACATGCCTGCAGGTCCAGCACCGACAATCACCACATCGTAAGGAGCGTTGGATTTTTTTCGCTTGGAAATAGTGGTAATAGATTGACGACCTTGCTCTACGGCTTTTCTGATTAACCCCATGCCGCCCAACTCGCCCGCGATGAAAATTCCCGGGACGTTGGTTTCGAAGTTGGGTTTGACTTGCGGAATATCCACGCCGCGCTTCTCAGTACCAAACACTAGCTTGATTGCACTAACTGGACAGGCTGGAGCGCAAGCGCCATGGCCAATACAAACTGCGGGCGTGATGAGTACCGCTTTACCATCAATGATGCCCAAGGCCTTTTCGGGGCATGATTTTACGCAAGCACCCGAGCCCATACACAAGTTGAGATCAACCACGGGATGTAACGTGGCGGGCTCGGTTAAACCCGCTTCTATCGTCTCGCGTAAAATTTCGGTGTGAGCCTCGGTTCGTTTACTATGTCCACGCATGTAAAAAAACATGACGAGTGCGAAAGGGATTATGTACAGCAGATATACGAAATAGTCTGATTTCATGCGGCTGTTGCCCTGTTGGAGATGGGTAAAATTATGAGTGGCGCAGTCTAGCAATCTGTATGATTGAATTCAAGGTGCGAAGCGCGACAATAATACATTCTCGCGTATAATCGCGCGGATTTGTTTTTCATCTCAACTGAGTTTGCCGTCATAGGCGGGTAAAAATGTCATCAGAAATTTCGCAACAAGAAAATACTAACACTAACGGTGTTGTCGATAGACGCGCTCAAAACTTGGTGCATGAGCGCCGTGCTTCAAGATCAGCAGATGCTCCCGCACCAGTTAAGGTGTTGGGGGGTACGCGCGCCAACGAAAGTAAGCGGCTGGGTCTTAGCGTGGCACTTATGTGGGTTGTGCTCGCCGCGTTGGTGGTACTTGCGTTTCCTGTTTACAAAGGGGTGTTTTATAAATCTGGCAATGGCTGGAGCCACTTTAGTTACTGGATAGGAATTATTGGCAGTGTGATGATGTTGCTGATGCTGCTTTATCCGATTCGTAAGCACATGGCTTTTGCGCGAAATTGGGGCGCGTTGCGTTACTGGTTTATGTTGCACATGATGTTTGGTATCGGTGGGCCGATACTGGTTTTATTCCACACCACCTTTCATATTAAATCTTTGAATGCTACGGTTTCATTGGCTTCCATGTTATTGGTGGCGATTAGCGGCGTGATTGGCCGTTTCATTTATCGCCGCATTCATCAAGGCTTGTATGGTCGCCAATCGGACTTAAAGGAATTGCAAAAAGCGGTTGATGCGAACCAAGAGAAAATTAGCTCAGTGTTAATGGAAGCACCTGAAATTGGCGAAAAGCTTAAAAAATTCCGTGACCAAGTGACGGCGAAAGACGGTAGTTTTTCTACTCGTATGTGGCGGTTTATGACCATGACTTGGTATCGTCGCAAGCTGACTGCACATTGCAGTGATGAATTGCGCAAGGCCGTTATTATCTTGGCAAAATCGCAGCACTGGAGTGCGCAGCAGCAAGAAATGCATTGGCAAGAGGCGGTAAATAAAGTCAGTAGTTATTTGGATGCCGCGCAACAGGCGGGGCAATTTTCAACTTACGAACGGCTGTTCCGTTTATGGCATATTCTGCATTCCCCTTTTGTTTGGCTGCTGGGCTTTAGTGCGATTGTTCATGTCGTCGCCGTCAACATGTACTGATTGAGGTTTCATGCTAATACGTTTCGCATTACTTGTATGTTTGGTGTTTGGGACTAACGTTACATGGGCTGACGAGTCGGAACTCGCCCTGATGCCGGGCGAAGTGATTAAAGGTCACGCCAAACTCGAGGCGAATTGTAAAGAATGCCACGTGCGTTTTGATAAAGAAGCGCAAAGAGGTTTGTGCAAAGACTGCCATAAAGAAGTTAAGGCAGACGTGCTTAATAAAAAAGGTTTTCACGGCACGTTAGACGAAAAAGATTGCAAGGTTTGCCACACTGACCATAAAGGGCGTGGCGCGAAAATTGTGATTTTGGATACCGCAAAATTCAACCACGATAAAACCGATTTCCCGTTGAAAGATGCGCATAATAAAGCCGACAAAGTAAAGTGTCAGGATTGCCACGACCCAAAGAAAAAATATCGTGAAGCGCCGCTGGAATGTAACGGCTGCCACAAGAAAGATGATAAACACAAAGGATCGTTAGGTCCGGATTGCAACAACTGCCACACCGTTGTTAACTGGAAAGAATGGAAATTCGATCACAGCAAAACTAAGTTTTTACTGAAAGGTAAGCACGTTGATGTGAAGTGCAACAAGTGTCACTTAGAGGCACCCACAAGTTACAAAGAAGCGCCCAAGGATTGCTTTGGTTGCCACAAGAAAGATGATAAACACAAAAGCCTGTACGGCAAAAAATGTGAGACTTGCCACATCGATAAAAGCTGGAAAACCATTGAATTTGATCATGACACCGAAACAAAATTTAAGCTAAAAGGTAAGCACATCGAAACGAAGTGTGTGGCTTGCCATAAAGAGCCGTTGTATCAAAACAAGAAAACGCCGGACACGTGTTTTGCTTGCCACAAAAAAGACGACGTACATAAAGGTGGTTTGGGTGAAAAGTGCCAGACTTGTCACAATGAAGAGAAGTGGAAGACCCAAAAGTTTGATCACGACAAGGATACTAAATGGCCATTGCTGGGTAAACACTCCACTACCAAATGCGATGCCTGCCATACCGTCGAATTGAAAAAACCAGATGCGAAAGAAAAAATCGCATTGATTTGTATCGGCTGTCACAAGATAGACGATAAGCATAAAGGTAACTTTGGTACAAAGTGCGAGTCTTGCCATAAAGAAAAAGATTGGAAAACTAGCAAGTTTGACCACACACGTGACACTAAGTATCCGTTGGTGGACAAGCACGAAAAAGTGAAATGTACGAGCTGCCACACGGCTAAAATTTCCGAACAAAAGCTGGCGCATGAATGCGTTGCATGCCATAAAAAAGATGACGTGCATAAAGACAAGCTGGGTAAGAAGTGCGAGTCTTGTCACGAAATTAAAGATTGGAAAAAAGCCAATATCGATCACTCGCGCTCGCGCTTTCCGTTATTGGGGGCGCATAACGTGGT
>CANFCA010000185.1 GCA_947445045.1 Gallionellaceae bacterium | reverse complement strand
TGTCGAATGCCTCTTCAGCGTTATCAAGATCATCCAATCAGGTTGCGTTAAGTTCCGCGCATCAAAGCAAAGTTGCCATCTCCATCGCCGGAACAGTTGATGACAACAATCTCAATGTTGAAAACGTTGCAAAGAACGCCTTAAAAGCGCAGGAAATTTCAGCTCAGTCGGAAAAACATTCTAATGAAGGGGGAGAGGTGATATTTCAAGTCGTTGCCGAAATGCATAGTATTTCTGAATCGGTGGCAGGCGCTTCTTCAGTTATTCAAGATTTGGAAACGCAGTCTAAACACATCTCCACTATAATCAACGTCATTAAAGAGATTTCTGATCAGACCAATTTATTGGCATTGAATGCTGCCATAGAAGCGGCGCGCGCGGGAGAGCAGGGGCGTGGATTTGCAGTCGTTGCCGATGAAGTCAGAAAGCTTGCCGAGCGCACCGGACAATCCACACAGCAAATCACTGAGATGATAGGGAAAATCCAAATCGGCACAGGTCATGCCGTCAATAGCATGCAAGCCACCGTCAAGCGGGTTGCTGATGGTGAAACCCTTACCCAGCAAGCCGGCAATTCAATCAGCCAAATCAAGTCTGGGGCACAGTTGGTTTTAGTAGCCGTCAATGAAATCTCAGCCGCCATGCAAAAGGAAAGCATGGCTAGCAATCAAATTGCTAAAAATATCGAAGAGATTTCAAAGATGTCTCAAGAAAATACCAAGGCGATAGAAGCAACATCAGAAACAGCCATGCATTTATCGAGGTTGTCTGACAACCTACAGTCAGCAGTCGGTCACTTCCAAATATAGAATAATCTTTTCGCTACAACTTTACTCTTGGCATCTCACCAATTGCTAATTGGGCTTTCCCGACACAAATTCCAGTGTGCGTTTGGCAATACTCTGCAGGGGCAACACCTCGCTCACGCCACCCAAGGCAATTGCTTCCTTGGGCATACCAAACACCACGCAACTTTCTTCATCCTGAGCAATCGTATGCGCCCCCGCTTGTCGCATTTCCAACATGCCCTGCGCGCCATCCCTACCCATGCCAGTGAGAATAATTCCCAGCGCATTGGGACCTGCAACGTTAGCCACGGAACGGAACAAAACATCTACCGAAGGGCGATGGCGATTAACGAGTGAGCCTTGGTTCAGCTCTATTTCATAGCGCGCACCGTTTCGCTTGAGCAGCAGGTGCTTATTGCCCGGTGCGATGTAGGCGTGACCTGGCAATATGCGCTCATTTTCTTCGGCTTCTTTAACTGCAATTTTGCACAAGCTATCCATCCGCTTGGCGAACGACTTGGTAAAGTTTTCTGGCATGTGCTGGGCAATCAAGACTCCTGGCGAGTTAGGAGGCAGGTTTACTAATATTTCTTTAAGTGCTTCGGTGCCACCCGTTGATGCGCCAATCACCACGATTTTCTCTGTAGAAGAAAAGCGCCATACTACGCTGGATAAAACTGCATCTGCTGTTTGACGTTCCTGAACTGGTTGCGAGAGTGCCGATTTTCTCACCTGCGCTTGCGAAGCAGCACGGATTTTATCGGTGATACTGATAGCGTATTCTTCCATGCCGCGCGCAATATCCAATTTTGGCTTGGCAATAAAATCTACTGCACCCAATTCCAGCGCACGAAAAGCCACTTCAGAACCTGCCTCGGTCAGCGTGGAAACCATTACAACGGGAATAGGGCGCAACCTCATCAAGCGTTCTAAAAAATCCAGCCCATCCATTTTTGGCATTTCCACATCTAAGGTCAGCACGTGTGGATGAAGTGATTTAATCATATCGCGCGCCACCAGCGGATCGGGTGCTGCACCGACACACTCCATATCCAACTCGCGATTGATGATGTCCTTCAATACGCTGCGTATAAGTGCAGAGTCATCTATAACGAGAACTTTAATTTTGCGAGGAATCATCTACCTGAACACCGTAAAGCAATTCAATTGAGTTAATCAAACAACTCAATATCTCCTGCCAATTTGGAATAGCTCAAGCGCGCTTTGTATTCAGTCTCACGATCCACAATGGTATTGTTATGCACATTCTTCAGTTTTTTCACCCTCACCAAACCCGTATGTGGGAAGTAATACACTTTGCGCGGGAATACATCCAAAAGGTCTTGCGCGGCAACGACAATTTTTTCTGTGTGCAAAAAATCCAGTACAAATTCCGCATTGCGTTCGCCAACATTCGCAACGGTAAAGCCACGCAGCACAGAGCCCCCGCCAAACACTTTCGCTTCAAAATTGCTACGCTTCGCGCCCATTTTGAGCAGCTGGTTAATTAAGATTTCCATTGCATACACACCATATCGTGCCGACTCACCCATCAGGTTACCGCGATCTTGTCCGCTATCTGGCAACATGAAATGATTCATCCCGCCGATACCAGTTACTTTGTCGCGAATACAGGCGCACACACATGAACCCAATACCGTCACCAGCACCATATCGCGAGGTGTGGCGTAATATTCGCCGGGCAATATTTTTGCCGCCTCCACGTTATGCTCTCGATCAAAATAAATATGGGGTGCGAGAACCTCCTCAAAACCTTGCTTAGACATTGCGCCACATTCCTTTCCAATTCAGCCAAAAAGCCAAAATAGTATTTTTACAGATGCCTTGCATCATACAAGTTTGCCAACTCATACACCGTCTTGCCACGTATTTTGAACAAGTGCGTCGCATGATGAAAACTCTCAGAGTGTCCTGCAAATAGCAGTCCTGCTGGCCGCAGCATGTGCGCAAATTTTTCTAAAATTTTTAGCTGCGTTTTCTTATCAAAATATATCATCACATTACGGCAGAAAATCACATCACTTGCCCCTAGCGTCGACCAGTCCTCATCCAGTAGATTGAAATGGCGGAAGGAAATCATTTTCTGCAACTCCGGCCTCACCTTAACCATACCAACTTGCTTACCCGTACCTTTGAGAAAAAATCGTTTCACAATATCAGGCGCAAGCTTTTCAATTCGCTCGTGCGGATAGATTCCCTCTTCCGCCTTGGCCAAAACATTTGTATCCACATCACTCGCCACTATCGTCACGGGCGGCGTAAAACTTCCAAACGCATCCGCTATCGTCATCGCAATCGAATAAGGTTCTTCACCCGTCGAAGCCGCTGAACACCAAATCGATAAGGGTGCTTTACCTGTATGTTGCAATGCATGCTCTGCCAACAAAGGAAAATGATGCGGTTCGCGAAAAAACGAAGTGAGATTAGTTGTTAACGCATTAACGAATGACTCCCACTCTTGCAGTTGGTTATTTTCCACCAGTGCCAAATACTCATGAAAATTATCCGCCTTAGTTGCCCGCACTCGCTTCGCCAAGCGGCTGTATACCATGTCACGCTTAGTAGCCTTTAACGAGATGCCCGCATAGTCGTAAATCAATTTGCAGATGCGCTGAAAATCAGCTTCTGTAAATAAATATCCACGTTGATACTTTGCAGTTGGGCTAAGCTTTTCATCCATCAATTAAGCTAAAACTCTTTCCAGTCTTCATCGTCATTCACTTTTGCAAGTGTGCCTTGTTTGCGTGTTAGCGATTTGCCCGTGCTTCGGTTGGCCGAGGATAAAGCAGGATTTTTTCTAATTGGCACGACGGCAGCATGAGGGACAGATGCTTGTCTGAAATCCAAGTTATCATCAGAACGCGCTTCGGCACTATGTCTTTGTTCAGTCAACTGAAACACACTCACTATTTGCGCCAGGCTCTGCGCTTGCTCTCGCATTGACTCTGCCGCAGCGGATGCCTCTTCAACCAAAGCCGCATTCTGTTGTGTGACTTCGTCCATTTGAATGATGGCTTGGTTGACTTGCTCGATGCCGGCACTTTGTTCATTCGAGGCCGCTGAGATTTCATACATGATGTCGGTGACG
>CANFCA010000184.1 GCA_947445045.1 Gallionellaceae bacterium | reverse complement strand
GAGCATCACTTATACGGTCTGTCAGTGGATGAGTTGTTTGTTTACCTGATGCGCCGCTATTTACATCCCAAGCAGGTCATTGGAGATAAGGTGGAAGCTTTCTATCAGCAAAATCTAGTCGCTGCTGATTTTATCGCCGTGCATGCGCGGGGCTCGGATAAAGTGATCGAGATGAATGAATTCATCAATGAGTTTGATGAGGTGAACAGGCAATACAAAGCAAAAATAGATGAGTATCTCGTCACTTATAACTGCCAGAAGATTTTTCTAATGACAGATGATGAGCGGATATTTCAGTATTTCACACATTTGTATGGCGAACAAATTATTGCGACCAATTGTCGCCGCACCAATAACGAGCAAGGCATACATTACCAAACTGTCTCGGATCGGGTTCAGCTTGGCATGGAAGTGATGGTGGATGCTTATGTGGCCATACGGGCCAAGGCTTTTATTGGCAATGGAATGTCTAACCCTTCCGTCATTGTGCGTTATTTGATGGGCAAGTCAGCAAGCGATGTGTATCTATTTAGCCAAAATATGCATCACATACCCAACACATACCTGCATAACTGGTAGAACGCGTTTCGTTATCTCCGCGCTGTACTGTAAAATGCCGCCCCATGAATCCACTCCAACTTTCCGTCATCATTCCCGTCTATAACGAAGAGCAAGGCTTGCAATCCTTGTTTGACCGTTTGTATCCGGCACTCGACAAACTCAGCATCAGCTACGAAATCTTGTTCATCAATGATGGCAGCCGTGATCGTTCGCCTGCGATTTTGCGCGAGCAATTTCAGAATCGTCCTGATGTGACGCGGGTGATTTTGTTTAACGGTAACTTTGGTCAACACATGGCGATCATGGCGGGGTTTGAACATAGTCGCGGGCAGCGCGTGGTGACGCTGGATGCGGACTTGCAGAATCCGCCTGAAGATACGGGCTTGCTGCTAGCGAAGATGGATGAGGGGCATGATTACGTCGGCTCGATTCGCCGTCAGCGTAGCGACAGTTGGTGGCGACATGTGGCATCGCGCGCCATGAACGGGCTGCGTGAAAAAATCACCCACATCAAGATGACTGATCAGGGCTGTATGTTTCGCGCTTATGACCGCAACATCATTGATGCGATAAATAGCTGCAAGGAAGTCAGCACCTTCATTCCCGCCTTGGCTTATACCTTTGCGCGTAACCCAGCCGAGGTGGTGGTGGGGCATGAAGAACGCGCGGCGGGTGAATCGAAGTATTCGATGTACAGCCTGATCCGCCTGAATTTTGATTTGATGACCAGCTTCTCGCTATTGCCATTGCAAATGTTTTCCATGATGGGCATGCTAATCTCGGTGTTCTCGGCATTTTTCTTCGTGTTCCTTGTGGTTCGCCGTTTGATCATTGGCCCGGAAGCGGAAGGCTTATTCACGCTGTTTGCGCTGATGTTCTTCCTGATTGGAATCGCGCTGTTTGGAATTGGTTTGCTTGGCGAATATATAGGGCGCATCTATCAGCAAGTGCGTCACCGTCCGCGTTATCTGGTTGAAGCGGTATTGGAAAAATCGGAATGAGCCGTGCTGTTGTCTTCGCCTACCACAACGTAGGCTACCGTTGCCTATCCACATTGCTGGCGCATGGCGTAGATGTGGCGCTCGTTGTCACTCATCAAGATAATCCCAACGAAACCATTTGGTTTGAAAGCGTCGCCGAATTAGCGGCGTTGCACGGTATTGCGGTGATTACACCTGATGACCCCAACACTCCGGAAGTGATTGCACAGATTCAAGCGTTGCAACCCGATTTCTTTTTTTCGTTCTACTATCGGCTGATGTTGAAGCCAGCGTTATTGGCAATTCCAAAAAACGGCGCGTTCAATATGCACGGTTCGTTGTTACCGAAATATCGCGGGCGAGTTCCGGTGAATTGGGCGATAATTCGCGGCGAGACAGAAACGGGCGCGACCTTGCACTACATGACGGAAAAGCCGGATAACGGCGATATCGTAGCGCAACAAGCCGTGCCGATTTTGCCGAACGACACGGCACATGAAGTGTTTCAGAAAGTGACAGTCGCAGCGGAAATAGCATTGAATAGTTGTTTGCCGGATTTGCTGGCAGGCAAGGCGCAGGCGGTTAAACAGGACTTGAGTAAGGGTGCGTATTTCGGCGGACGCAAAGCGGAAGACGGCATCATAGCTTGGTCACAGTCAGCGTTGGAAATACACAATTTAGTACGAGCAGTTGCGCCGCCGTATCCAGGTGCAACGACGATGCTGATGGGCAAACCCATGCGTATTTTGCAAACGCTGGTGAGTAAATGCCTAGCAGCTGGAAAAGAAGCACCAGCCTTCTACGTGAAAGAAGGCAAGGCGTATGCGATTTGTGGCAGCGGGGTGTTACGCGTGGTGCGCTTTGAGTTGGATGGGATTGAAATGAGTGCTGGTGAATTTGCCGAAAAATATGGTGCGGGGAAGTTTGAGTTTAAGTTGTAGGAGCGGCTTTGCCGCGATAATCGTTTCAATCGCGGCTAAAGCCCCTCCTACAAAAATGCAGAATTTAATTGTTAAAGGAAATGAAATGAAAAAAGTATTGATTCTCGGTGTGAACGGTTTTATTGGTCATCATCTATCCAACCGTATTCTCGCTACCACCGATTGGGAAGTGTATGGCATGGATATGAGCACTGACCGTATCTCTGATCTAATTGGCAAGCCGCGTTTTCATTTCTTTGAAGGTGACATCACCATCAACAAGGAATGGGTTGAGTATCACGTAAAAAAATGTGATGTGATTTTGCCACTGGTGGCGATTGCTACCCCTTCTACCTATGTGAAACAACCATTGCGTGTATTTGAATTGGACTTTGAAGCTAACTTACCCATCGTGCGTGCGGCTGTGAAATACGGCAAGCATTTGGTGTTCCCTTCGACTTCAGAGGTGTATGGCATGTGTCATGACGAAGAATTTGATCCGGAAGAATCTGAATTGGTCTGTGGTCCAATCAACAAGCCACGCTGGATTTATTCATGCTCCAAGCAATTGATGGATCGCGTGATCTGGGGCTATGGCATGGAAGGCTTGAACTTCACGCTGTTCCGTCCGTTCAATTGGATCGGTGCGGGATTGGATTCCATCCACACAGCCAAGGAAGGTAGCTCGCGTGTGGTAACACAATTCCTCGGTCACATCGTGCGCGGAGAAAATATCAGCTTGGTAGATGGCGGACATCAGAAACGCGCTTTCACTTACATTGACGACGGCATCAGCGCGCTGATGAAAATCATCGACAACAAAAACGGTGTGGCAACTGGCAAGATTTACAACATTGGTAACCCTACCAATAATTTTGCGATTTGCGATCTGGCCAACATGATGTTGAAATTGGCGAATGAATATCCTGAATATCAAGCCTTAGCCAAACAAGTGAAAATCGTTGAAACCACTTCTGCCGCGTATTACGGCAAAGGTTATCAAGACGTGCAAAACCGCGTGCCGAAAATCACCAATACCTGCGAAGAATTGGATTGGAAACCAACCATCAATATGGCTGACACCTTGCGCAACATATTTGATGCGTATCGAGGACAGGTTGCAGAGGCGCGTGGGTTGGTTGACTAATCGAAAGTTCGTTCGCCTGAGCATAGGCGGTTTCTGCCGAAGTCGAAGTGTGAATACATCACATCTCGCGTATGTCGGATGAGCGTAAGCGTTATCCGACATAAGTCCCGCATCTCTTTTAACGTCGGATAACGCTTACGCTCATCCGACATACAATTTCCGTTATGAAAAAAATCGCTCTAAAAATTGATGTGGACACTTATCGGGGTACGCATGAGGGTGTGCCGCGTTTGGTTGATGTGTTGCAACGCTATCAAGCGCAGGCGACATTCTTTTTTTCATTAGGTCCTGACCATACCGGTCG
>CANFCA010000183.1 GCA_947445045.1 Gallionellaceae bacterium | reverse complement strand
GTGCCGTGGTTCACCAACATGCAGTCGGTTTTCTGCGCCTTGGGATTTAGTGCCTCCGACTACGACTGGTTCGTCAGTGATATCGAAACTAACTAGTCGACCCTGAACAATTCCCAAGCCACTGATTAAGCATAATAAAGGTTATGTTTTAGTGGTGTGAATTTGCCGGAAATGAGATAATAACAGCTTGATTCCTTGCAAATTTGTGAGTGGAAATGGGACCTAAATCGAAGCAACCTGCCAGTGGAAATTTGTTTCAACAAGCGCTGATTGATCAGATCAATAGGAATCATCCGCTAGCCAAGTTAGCAGACCTGATTGACTGGTCAGAGTTTGAATCCGCTTGGTCAGGATTCTTCCCCTCTAAAAAAGGTCGCCCAGCGACAGCGACCCGACTCATAGCGGGATTGCTGTACTTGCAACATGCCTATGACTACTCAGACGAAGTCCTGCTGTGGACATGGATCGAGAATCCCTACATGCAGTACTTTTGTGGCGAGACACACTTCCAGCATCGGTTGCCGATCGACCCCTCATCACTGGTTCGTTGGCGTAAGCGTTTAGGCGAGCAAGGGATGGAAAAGTTACTCGCGGAGTCGATTGAAGCAGCTAAGCGTGGCAAGGTGGTCAAGTCCAGCAGCATGGCACAGGTGATCGTCGATACGACCGTAATGGAAAAGGCGGTAGCGTATCCCACCGATAGCCGCTTAATTGAACGAGGACGGCAGCATCTGGTGAGATTGGCGGATCTGCTTGGATTGAAACTGCGACAGAACTACAACCGGCAAGCGCCGAGGATGGCGGTGCAGGTTGGGCGGTATGCGCATGCGAAACAGTTCCGGCGGATGCGGGGAGAACTCAAGCGCTTACGTACGATTGTGGGGAGAGTGCATCGGGATGTCGAGCGCCAACTGGTCCATGTGGCGGATGAGGCAGCATACAGCCGAGCACAACGTATCCTGTCACGGGTACAACGATTGCTCAAGCAACAACCCAAGGACAAGCATAAACTTTACAGCATGCATGCACCGGAAGTGGAATGCATTGGTAAAGGCAAAGCGAGACACCCGTACGAGTTTGGTGTGAAAGTGAGTGTGACGGTTACGCATAAAGAAGGCTTGGTAGTGGGTATGAAGCGGATGGCGGGTAATCCGTATGATGGACACACCTTGCCTGAGGCCATACAACAAGTCACGCGTCTAACGGGCATCACGCCCAAGGCGGTGTTTGTGGATCGTGGCTACCGAGGGGTCGAGCTACTTGGCACTACGATTTGGCGGAGCGGACAGAAGCGTGGCGTGACCGCTTCGATACGCAAAGCTATCCATCGACGAAGTATGGTGGAACCGATGATTGGGCATATGAAATCTGAGGGAAGATTAGGTAGGAACTGGCTCAAAGGCACCTTGGGTGATGCGATGCACGCTGTTCTGTGCGGTGCCGGGCACAATCTACGCATGATCCTCAGAGCCATCCGGCTTTATTGCGCGCTAATATTTGCGGCATCACTACAGAAATTGAGTGAGTTTAATAAAATCACCTCGCTCAATTTACAGCCTGTCCTTTGAAATTGAATTGTTCAGGGTCGACTACTTATTATCATATTGAACTTTATAATATTATCGATATTTAAAATATGGGTCACGGATGAACTAAAGTTGAGTAGCTAATCCTTCCTTGTACTTAGCGATATATTTTATTTCTCCGTTTTTCAATTTTATTGGGCTATGCGACATTTTTGAATTGTCCCCATATGAATAATGCCCCCAACATGTGAACACTGCCGATATATCCAACTTCAGTTGTGTAATTATTAATCTGAAATTGTTTTATTTCTAAGCGCCAAAATTTCATATCCCAGGCCTATGAAAACACAATCAACTCCACAGTAGTGTCTGTTTGGTTATCATGAAGGAGAGAGACAGATGATTTGAAATATATTTCAAACCATGTGTCCCTAAATTTCAAACCATGTGTCCACCGTCAATAGGCGCCGGCTAGTTATATAACTTTATTAATCCCGCCTATTATTTTACATAATATACATTATGCGTAATTATGAATAGGGAGATTGCTTATAAAATATACCTATTCATATCTTCTGCAAGCAAAATAATAAAACCCCCACTGTCCTGATGAAACCATTTTTGACAGCTTAATCACGCTACTATAAAGTTCTAAGAATCAAAATATATCTACTAAAACCGCTAAAAGGAATTTGGTGATTCGTAAAATGAAAAAATTCTGCCGCATTACCTCACTAATTTTTTCAGCCTGTATTTCTCTGCCAGCATTTGCCATTCCAGCATTTTCTCGCCAAACAGGTATTGACTGCCAAGCTTGTCATGCTCAACACATGCCGATATTGAATGATTTTGGTCAATCCTTTAAAGCATCTGGTTATCGTACAGTAGGCCGACAATCAACCATTGAAAGTGAGAATCTGTCTATTCCTGAAAATTTAAATGCGTCAATGCTACTAAAAGGTCGTTACCAAAGTTCAAATGGAAATACTCTAGGCGCAATTCCAGGTACGACTACCAATGGTGGGCAATGGCAGTTCCCAGATGAATTTAGCCTATTTTTTGGAGGACGTATTGCCAAGAATATCGGGTTTTTCTTTGAAGGAAATACGACAACCAGTTCAACCTTTTTGACAACGTTTAAATTACCCACGGCGATTGAGTTACAACATTACAACTTCTCTATTATTCCCTTTATGACAAATACCCTCGGCGCAAGTTATGGCTACGAGCAAGCCAGTACGGGTGCGGTGCGCAATGCCACTTGGGCAGAACATCGTAAAGATGTATCTGCGCAACAGTATGTTGGAACGGATGGTGCAGCAACAGGAGCAGCGATAGTCGCTATAAATGAAATGGGTTACATCAATCTCAGCCGCTGGGCTCCTGCTCCGCTCGCTGCATCAGGCTCAGCGCAAACGCTAAGTTCCACATATCTCCGAATTGCAGCAACGCCAAGACTTGAAACAGATAAATTTGGTGAGTGGGCAATTCAAGCTGGGGGGCAAATTTGGGCAGGTACTAATTATGCTGTAAATCCGACTTTAAAAGTATTAGTACCAGTCAGCACTCGTGCGATGGCGTTGGATGCTCAAGCATACGGGCAACTATATGACCAAGATATTACGCTGTATGCAACATGGTCTAATTCACCAGGAGGTACTGCTTCAGAGCCGAATATACTCAACGTGGGTGAGAGTAAAGGGGTGCGTGACCCAACTGAATATCGGTTAAATGAACGTTCTGCCTTCACTGTTGGAGCAGATTACAGCCTCATTCAAAATATTATGCATGTAGGGGCGGCTTTTAGAATTGCTAAAACTGGTGGTCAAACTGGTCTTTCCATTGCAGGCAACAACTCAAGCGACAACGCAGTAACCCTGACTGCGGTGTATAACATCGCACAAAATATTGAACTCCATGCTAACCATAGTGTTTACTTCGGCTCCTTATACAACTCGCCGCAGCCATTAGGAAATATGCTCACTACCTTCAAGCTGCAAGCTGCTTGGTAACTGACGGTGCGCAACACCGCACGGGCAAACGTGTGGGACTTTTAGTAACTTAATTCAGAATATTCCCGTGTCCAGCGTATTTCAAAGCAGCCGCCCTAAAGTTGCTTTGCACCAACTCGTTGTCAGGAAAAGCCTTCATCAAATTATTCCATGCATAGAAATAGGCAAGGTTGCACTTCGTCCAAAAAGCAGAAAGTGGTGGATCCCATTTAGCCCGATCAAGGGTTCCCGTACTTTTCGTGCTAATTTTGGCGGTCTAAATTTTCCCAAAAAAAAACAATATGGCTATTTTTGCCCATCCCCCGAAATTGTAAAGTGGTTGTCCAGCCATCCTTGGAAATCTAACAGTGAATAGACGGACGCACCGGTCACTATTATTGATAATAATGAGGC
>CANFCA010000182.1 GCA_947445045.1 Gallionellaceae bacterium | reverse complement strand
CCCGCAATAATGAGGCACATACTCGCGCCGAGTGGGTCAGCCACTACTGCGCCCATACCTTCTTTCACAAACGTGGCAGAAATCCCCAACACCGTCTCCGCACCGAACCATGTGGCAAACACTGTTGCCGTGACAATCGGCAACGGCAAGTTGCGCCCTGCCACTACAAAATCCCTAGCGTTATGCACACGTGTTGAGGCATACAGACCAATGCCTATTGATAACAGTAGATATAGAATCACAAACGAAATTAGCATGGAGTCAATCTCTCATTGAACAAACATGGGCAGGAATTTTAGCAGTGATGCACAAACTTGTGAGCAACAAAAAAGCCACCTCGTAAGGTGGCTTAATGATGCAACTATTTTTCTATCGCAGGAATTACAAATCCTTTGAGTGCTTAGCCAAGTATTTAGCCACGCCTTCCGTTGAAGCGTCCATGCCTGCCTTGCCTTTACTCCAACCCGCAGGGCAAACTTCACCATGCTCTTCGTGGAATTGCAACGCATCAACCATGCGCAGCATTTCGTCGATGTTGCGACCCAATGGTAGATCATTCACCACTTGATGGCGCACCATACCTTTTTTGTCAATCAGGAATGAACCACGGAACGCCACGCCGCCAGCTTCTTCGACATCATAAGCTTGGCAAATTTCGTGTTTGATGTCGGCTACCAAAGGATACTTTACTTGACCGATACCACCGTTATTGACTGGCGTATTCTTCCAAGCCAAGTGAGTAAAATGTGAGTCGATTGATACACCAATCACTTCCACTTTACGTTTCTTGAATTCATCCAAACGATGATCGAATGCGATGATTTCTGACGGGCAAACAAAAGTGAAGTCCAGCGGATAGAAAAACACCACCGCTGCCGTACCTTTGATGTACTTGCTCAGATTAAAATTTTCGTTAATTTCGTTGTTGCCCATCACGGCAACAGCAGTGAAATCGGGGGCGGCTTTGCCAACTAAAACGGCCATGTTTTTCTCCTAAAGGGTTAATTGTTCGGGGTTGCGTAATGTAGGCGTTTGCTTATGATGCGTCAACCTTCTACTGATTGTGGGTATTGATTTTCAATAGAATTTTGCCGCAAAACCAACAAAGCAATATGACAAAAAACTTTGACCATACCAACCAAATTATTCAGCACTTACAACAATCGTAGATTAGTGCGATTGCACGCTTTGTTTGCTAATGATATCAACAGCCATATGAACAGCGACTGCACAGGCAATATACAATAACGCCACTGAAACATATGAAACATAATATTGAGCAACACGCGTTGAGTATTCAACCATGCTCATATCGGCAAAACGTTCCGAAAACAAATAGAAAGTGACATTAGAAAATACAAAAGCAAAACTACTGGCAACCCATGTCGATAGAGCCAATATCATCAGCCCATTTTTTTCCATAGTGCGGCTTTGCATTGTAGGGCGAGACGAAACCCAACGACCTACTAACCATAAACTGCCATAGGTCGGGATGAGAAACCAATAGGCTGGTGTCATGCACCAGTCGCTAATGCCCTGTACCGAAGTCGCGTAGTAATCGATCAAACCAGCTTCCAGAAGCAGCGCGATGAAGACAATAACAGATACACGAGCCATTCTGGCCAGATATAAACCGCCCAGAAAAAATATCGCGTAGGAAGCATCAGGCAAGGAAAAAGCCGAGCCAAAATGATTAAACCGCGTAGCCGCCATCATTGCTGTGAGCAATACGAAAATCACAATGGACTTGGTTTGAGTGTTAGACATGACATCTCCTGAATTGAGCTTATTTTAATGGTTAGAACAGTACACCAAGCGAGGAGAAATGCAAAGACGGATAAGCCGTCTTTTCATATATTTAAAGTTACTCAAACTCGTAAGTTGCGTTCAATGAAAAATTACGCTCTTGCATCGGGTAAGCGTTGTATTTTCCTGCCGTAAACGTACTGGCAACGCCATAAGTAAAATATTTTTTGTTGAGCAGATTGTTCGCTGCAACGGTCATCGACCATGCTCCCTGACGATGGAATAGCTTCATATCCACGGTAGTATAAGCAGGCATTTGCTGACCGAAAGTATTTGCTTGATCATTGTCGAAATACTGCTTGCCCACATAAATCATGTTGGCATTCAGCGCAGTTTTTTCAGCTATTTTCCATGAGGAAGAAAGCGCGAGACGCTGTCTCGGCACTAACGGAATGTTGTTTCCCGACACATTGATTCCGCTATACACGCCCTCTCGAAATTTCGCCACGGTATAACTATAGGCCGCAGTCACTGCTAGCGCACCCGTATAGCTATGCGTTCCTTCCCACTCCAATCCATAGCGACGGGTGGGAGATAAATTCATATTAGCAAAGTTCAAAGCATTGAAATGAATTTCATTGCTTAAATTCATCATAAAAAATGCTGCGTGAACTTTATTTTCGCCACTCTTATAGTCTAAGCCCGCCTCGCTATCCTGAGAGGTCTGGGGTTCTAACATGGCCACTTTTGAATCGAAAGCTGTGCCACCATATTGGTCAAAAATTTCATCTACTGTTGCTATCCTAAAACTACGTCCGATGCGACCAAACAGGGCTGCATTTGGACTCAACCTATGACGCAGCCCAATCTCGTAAGCATTTGCAGTGCGACTCTGATTGCTTGAAGCATAAGCGGCGGCATTTGCCGCATCCCTAGCTCGATAATCAACCTGCTGCGAACGCAATCCTATCGTCAACTTGGTCTCATTGCCGAGCTGTGTAGTATTCTGCGCATACAGCGCACGATTGGATTGCTTTGCCAAAATATGCGTAGTTGGTGCGCCGATACTTGCAGCACTGCTTGAGCGACGAGAATCGTAATCCCAATCAGCGGCATCCCCACCAATAACCAACTCATGCCCAAATTTCCCAAGCTGGAAGGGGATTTCTGCACGAGGCGTAAAAGAAAGTAGATTCAGATTTGTCTCTAAATAGCTCCCCGACAAAAAAGCTTGTTGGTTTTTATTGCGATACGAAAATTCTGCTGCGGCATCACCCAAGCTAAGTTGTTGAGTGACTCCAAGGCTGACATGCCCACCGTCAAGCTTCGCATAATCCAGTGGTTTTGATGTGCCGCGAGGATCGCTCATCAGTTGGTTAATTCCAGTGCTGGGATCAACTTTCCGTTCGCCAGGCAAGCGTAGATTTTGCTTATCTGCACCGAATTTTAGAATTGCCTCGCCCTGTGCAACATTGCCACGCACATCAGCTTCAAAATTATTTTGTGTCACATTATTATTGGCGCGATAGTTAGCTGTATCCAGACCACTCGCCGTGATGCGCATTCCGATACGCTCACCCGACTTGGATAATGCCAATTGCCACTCCTTGCTATCGTAGCTGCCATATCCAATACCAGCACTTCCGCGAGCTTCTTTGCTGGGATGTTTGGTAATAATGTTGATCGTCCCGCCAGTCGCGCCGCCACCATACAACACCGCACCGCTGCCATTGGTAATCTCAATGCGCTCTATTGAATCTAGCGGAATGGCTGACCAACGAATCGACGTAAGTTCAATATCATTGAGTTGCTGTCCATCCAGCAAAACCAGCGTGTTTTGATTGCCTGTCATACCGAATCCGCGCAGGTCAATTGCCATATCTGGCGTGCCGTCGTTACTGCGCACTTGGATACCGGCATGTTGTGCCAACAAGGTCGGTATTGTCTTTGCCGAGCTTTTCTTAATATCCTCTGCTGAAATAACAGTGACATTGACGGGAGAGCTTTCAGGAGTTGATTTGAACCGCGTCGCGGTCACCACAATTTCATCCAGCACAATCGGTTCAGTTGTTGGCTCCGCAAAAGCCGCAGACGTAGAAGTAATCGCACCGAGTAGTGCGACGATGGTCCAGTTTTGTTTCATGATTTATTTCCTGAGTAAATTCCAAGCGTCCCCGTTGGAATGTT
>CANFCA010000181.1 GCA_947445045.1 Gallionellaceae bacterium | reverse complement strand
AGAATCAACGTTATTCGTCCTGTAAATCCTGCCCAGGAAATAGTTCTTCAGTAAAACCAAATTTACTAAAATCACGGATGCGCATCGGATACAGAATGCCATCGAGATGATCGCATTCGTGTTGCACCACACGCGCATGAAATCCACTCACAGTACGATCTATCAACCCGCCATTTTCATCATGGCCTTGGTAACGAATGTTCAGGTAACGTGGCACAACAGCACGCAGCCCAGGCACGCTTAAACAGCCTTCCCATCCCTCCTCCATTAGCTCGGCTACGGGTATGATGACGGGGTTGATGAGTATGGTTTGTGGCACGCTGTCGGCATCGGGGTAACGTGAGTTCGATTGCACACCGAAAATCACCACGCGCAATCCCACGCCAATTTGAGGAGCAGCCAAACCCGCGCCGCTTAAGGCCAGCATGGTGTCGTTCATGTCGGCGAGCAATTCGCGTAATTCTGATGTATTGAATTTTTTCACTGGCTCGGCGCGCTGTAACAACCGCTCATCGCCCATGCGTAATACTAATTTTACCGTCATCGTAAACCTCTAAATCCGTCATTGATATAACCATTAGCCATTCGACTGATGAAACAACTAGCCACCCCACTAAGCAACCAAAAAACGGTTACCAAGTGGTTGGTTATAAGCTCGCAAGCGAGCAAGTCGCTGGTTATCCCGCGAAAGCGGGAATCCAGCGATTTTATTCAAAAGGCATTTGTCCTTGCTACGCAAGGTGACTTTTAATTTGACTGGATTCCCGCTTTCGCGGGAATGACGCTGTAGAAAAATCATAGCGTTACTTTAATCTGCATTGTTCACAACGCTTTCGATGATGCTGCGCACCCGTACCATCGCTGCACTTGCTGTCGCATTCACTTTTTCCATGTTGATATTGACAGTACTATCGCCCCGACCCGCCGCGTAATTTGCAACCACGGCGATGGTCGCATAGTTAAGTCCGAGCTCTTTCGCCAGCGCAGTTTCGGGCATGCCTGTCATGCCGACCATATCTGCACCATCCCGTTCGTAACGATTGATTTCGGCGATGCTATCTAGGCGCGGCCCCTGCGTGGCGGCATATATTCCCCCATCCACACAAGTTTGCTGCGCGATTTTAGCGCACTGCAAAATATGGCTGCGCAACTTGGTGCTGTAGGGCAGCGTGAAATCGGCATTGCTAAACGGCTGATCGCGGCCATCAAAATAGGTCGCATCGCGACCATGTGTGTAATCAATAATCTGATGCGGCAACACAATCACACCTGGCTGAAGGTCAGCACGAATGCCACCTACGGTCGCAACCGAAACAATATCTTTCACACCCTGTTCGCGAAGTACCCAAAGGTTGGCGCGATAGTTAACCAGATGCGGCGGGATGGTATGACCGTAACCATGTCGCGCCAAGAAAATCACTTCATGCCCATTCAACATACCAAACATAAACGCGCCAGACGGCTCACCATAAGGCGTGCGCATCACTTGTTGATGGGTAATTTTGAAATCTGCAAGTTGTGTTAAACCACGACCACCGATAATTGCTAACATTTACTTCACTCCTTAACTGCGTAAATCGCTGGCAGATTTCGCCACGCACCTTCAATATCCATTCCATAACCGAACACAAAACGGTTCGGCAAATCCATCCCCACAAAGTCTGCTTTGATTGGTTTATTACGGCCATGCTGTTTGTCTGCGAACACGGCACTGTAGCAGTGGCTTGCGCCCAATTCCAACACACGGTCTCGTAACACTGAAAGTGTGTGACCCTCATCGAGAATATCATCTAGCAGCAACACCACGCGACCGCGCACATTTTCTCGCGGTTCAACTTTCCAATGCATCGCACCGCCTTTTCTCGCATCACCATAGCGCGAGACATGCACGTAATCGAAGTCGAGCGGAAAATTGAGCATCGGCAATAACTGGCCGCTGAACACTACCGCGCCTCCCATCACGGACAACACTAATGGATGCGTTTCGGCTAAAGCAACATTTATTTTTTGCGCGACATTTTGCAGAGCCACTTGCACTTGCTCGGCTGAATATAACAACTCTGCATGTTTCAGAATGTCACGTGCCTGCTGCTTGGAAATCGACATGTTATTTTAGGCTTTGCAAATAGGTGGCGAATTCATCACGCACCTCTGGATGCTTGAGCCCCAATGCAACCATTGCTTTAAGATAACCCAACTTAGAACCGCAATCATAACGTGTTCCCTTAAAGCGATACGCCAGCATCTTTTCTTCTTGCATCAGCGCGGCAAGTCCATCTGTCAATTGAATTTCGCCACCTGCACCAGCGTGCATTTTTTCCAAATGATGGAAAATGCGCGGGGTAAGAATGTAGCGACCCACCACCGCAAGCGTAGTCGGCGCCTCTTCAGGTTTGGGTTTCTCGACGATGCCATTCACCTGCTCCAAATATTCCGCCAGCGGAACGCTGCTAACAATCCCATATTGGCTGGTTTGATCACGCGGCACATTCTGCACGCCCAAAATCGAGCATTGTTGCTGCTCAAACACATCTACCATTTGCTTGACGATGGGAATATCGCCATCGATCAAATCGTCAGCCAAAATAACCGCAAACGGCTCGTTCTGAACCACAGGCTTGGCGCACAACACCGCATGACCCAAACCCAAGGGCTGAATCTGACGAATGTAAATACAATTAATGTGCGCAGGAATCACTTCACGCAACACTCGCAATAACTCTTCCTTACCATGCATCGCCAACTCTGCTTCAAGTTCATAAGCCTTATCGAAATGGTCTTCAATTGCACGCTTGTTGCGTCCGGTAATAAACACCATCTCGGTAATACCAGCCGCCACGGCTTCTTCAACCGCATATTGAATGAGCGGCTTATCGACGACGGGCATCATTTCTTTTGGGCTCGCTTTGGTCGCGGGTAAAAATCTGCTGCCCATACCTGCCACTGGAAAAACAGCTTTCGTTATCTTCTTCAAAAAAATCCCCTTACGTTACATTAACTCAGGTTATCCATTGTGTGGATTATCAATCGTAGGAGCGAGCCCTGCTCGCGAATAAACTTAAAAATCGCACGCAGGGCGTACTCCTACAAAAGATTATTCATTTAATTTTTGCCAACAAGTCTAAAAATTGCTGCTCATCCAATACCGTCACGCCAAGCTCTTGTGCCTTATCCAACTTGCTACCCGCCTCTGCGCCGGCCACCACGTAGTTGGTTTTTTTCGACACGCTGCCGCTAACTTTCGCACCCAACGCTTCCAATTTTTCCTTGGCTTGATCGCGACTCAAACTTACCAACGTCCCCGTCAACACAAACGTCTGTCCAGCTAAGGGTAACGTCGTAGTAGCATGCGCTTCATGTTCTGCCCACTGCACACCCGCCGCGCGCAACTGTTCGATCACTTCACGATTGTGCGATTGCGCAAGGAAATCTGCGATACTTTGTGCTACCACAGGCCCAACATCGCGCACCTGCTGCAAACGTTCCCAATCCGCCACGAGCAGATTATCCAGCGAACCGAAATGCTGTGCTAAATCTTTAGCGGTGGTTTCACCGACATTGCGAATCCCAAGGGCGAAAATAAAACGCGCTAACGTCGTGTGTTTGCTTTTTTCAATTCCTGCCAATAAATTAACCGCAGATTTTTCACCCATGCGTTCTAGGTTAATCATCGCCAGCAAACCCAACTTGTATAAGTCTGCTGGTGTTTTCACGATGTGCGCATCGACCAATTGCTCGACTAACTTATCACCCAGTCCATCAATGTTCATGGCGCGGCGGCTGGCAAAATGCAGTATCGCTTGCTTGCGTTGCGCGGGACAAAATAAGCCGCCAGTGCAACGCCACACCGCCTCGTCAGGTAACTTGGCGACTTGCGAACCACAAACTGGACACTTCCCATTTAGCTGACGATACATATCAAACGGTTCACTCCGTTCGCCCTGATAACCAGCGACTCGGCTGTCGTCTTT
>CANFCA010000180.1 GCA_947445045.1 Gallionellaceae bacterium | reverse complement strand
TATGGTGGGGCAATTCCTTAGTGGTTTACTCCATGCGATGCAGCTGCCTACCGCCGCCGCCGCTCACGAGGCATTTGTGATCGGTATGGGCATCGCGCTGATACGCTTATGGGGCTTGTTGGTGTTCCGCATCGTGCTCCCTAAAGCAGGCATGACTTTTCCGCGCATCGCGGAAGATTTGTTCGTGATTGTTGCCTACCTCGCTTGGGGTTTGGTCAGGCTGCGTTATGCAGGTTTGGATCTAGGCAGCATTGTCGCCACGTCAGCGATGATTACTGCCGTGGTTGCGTTTGCCATGCAGGACACCTTGGGCAACATTCTTGGTGGACTGGCTTTGCAGTTGGACAACTCGATTGAGATTGGTGACTGGATTAAAGTTGATGATATTTCCGGCAAGGTCGTCGATATACGTTGGCGTTCTACCTTGGTTGAAACGCGCAATTGGGAGACCGTGGTGTTTCCGAATAGCCAGTTGATGAAAAATAAATTTCTAGTGTTGGGCAGACGCAACGATCAGCCTGTGCAATGGCGGCGTTGGATATGGTTTGGAACAGCTTTGGATGTAACGCCTAGCAAAGTGGTCAAGGCAGTAGAGGGTGCTATTTTGCATGCGGAAATTGGCAATGTTGCCAAACGACCATCGTCTAGCTGCGTGTTGATGGAGATAGACAAAGGCTACGCGCGCTATGCTTTGCGCTACTGGCTAACGGATATGGCGGCAGATGATGCAACGGATGCAGCAGTGCGTTGGCATGTTTATACCGCGCTGGAGAGAGCAGGTATCAAGCTCGCGGTTGAAGAGCAAAATATTCATTACGTCCGAGAAAATGAGAAATATGAAGCCGCGGTGCATCAGCGTGAGTTGACGAGGCGCATAAAAACCCTCAAACGCGTTGAATTATTTGCGCAGATGAGCGAGGATGAATTGCACAAGTTGGCCGAACGTTTGAAATACGCTCCGTTTGCCAAGGGTAATGTTATCGTTCAGCAAGGTGTCGCAGAGCAGCACAGATTGTTTATCATTATCAACGGTGAAGCCGAGGTTTATCTGGAAAAGGCAAGCGGGGAGAGGCGCATGTTGAATGTGTTATCTAAGGGTGATTTTTTTGGTGAGATGAGTTTGATGACTGGCTCACCGCGCAGGGCTTCGGTCATTGCCAAAAATGATGTTGAATGCTACCGCCTCGATAAATCTGCATTTGAAGAGATCATATTAGCCCGTCCGACCATAGCGGATGAGGTTGCACAAATTCTCGTCGCACGTCGCGCACAATTAGATACCGCATTGCAAAACCTTGATGACGAACCTAGCAATCAAGAAATGCAGCATCAACAAAATGATGTATTGGCAACGGTTAAGCGATTTTTTGGTGTGCAATAGACTAGTCCGTGTTTAACAAATATCCGAGTTCTGTTGTATCATCGCGCCGCTTTTTAGTGGAGGTAATATGAAAACCGTATTTTTAGATTTTGAAAGCTCCATCGCCGATTTGGAAGATAAGATTGAGCAGTTGCGCGCAGTGAATGATGATTCGGCTGTGGATCTCGCCGACGAAATAGCGCAACTGTCAAAGAAAAGTGAAGCGCTGACCAAAGACGTATATTCAAAGCTAACGTCTTGGCAGATTTCCCAAGTGTCGCGCCATTCACAACGCCCTTACACGTTGGATTACATTGACGCGTTATTCACCGATTTTGAGGAGCTGCACGGCGACCGTTCGTTTGCAGATGACAAGGCGATCGTGGGTGGTTTGGCACGTTTCAACGGACAAAGTGTAATGGTTATCGGCCATCAAAAAGGTCGTGATACCAAAGAAAAAATCATGCGTAATTTTGGTATGCCGCGACCAGAAGGCTATCGAAAAGCCATGCGCTTGATGCATTTGGCAGAAAAATTTGGCATCCCAATCATGACTTTTATTGATACACCTGGAGCTTATCCCGGTGTGAATGCCGAAGAGCGTGGGCAGTCCGAAGCGATTGGTCGAAACCTATATGAAATGAGCGAATTGCGCGTGCCGATTATTTGCACCGTGATTGGTGAAGGGGGTTCAGGCGGTGCGCTGGCAATTGCAGTTGGTGATGCGTTGATGATGTTGCAATACAGCACCTATTCAGTAATTTCACCCGAAGGTTGCGCGTCAATTTTGTGGAAGAGTGCGGAAAAAGCTTCGGAAGCTGCAGAAACACTTGGTATAACGGCAACGCGTTTGAAAGCGTTGGGTTTGGTGGATAAGATTATCAGTGAACCACTTGGCGGTGCACATCGTGATTATCCAGAAACTATGCAAAGCGTGAAGAAGGCACTAGCTGACACACTCAAGGCCTTGCAGAAAAAAACGCCTGATGAAATGATGCAAGAGCGTTTCAATCGCTTGATGAGTTATGGCAAGTACAAAGAAATCGAGTTGCAGTAAATCACACTTCATTTGTCATTCCAGTGCAAGCTGGGATGACATCTCATAAAATCAGTAGTGTCCTCTTCCAATCAATTTTCTGAAAAAGTAGCAGCGCAAATCGCGCCACTACTCCCTGCGCAGAGTCGCATTCTGATTGGCTTGAGCGGTGGGGTGGATTCAGTGGTGTTGCTGCATCTGCTACACCAACTAGCCCCTAAATTTTCTTGGCAACTTTCTGCGCTGCATGTACATCATGGCATTAGCCAGAACGCTGATGCGTGGGCAAAGTTTTGTAGTGAGTTGTGCGCGAATTATAAAACCCCCTTGTTTATTGAGCATGTCGATATTGCGCCGTTGCGTGAGCAGCATGGTATCGAAGCATCAGCGCGCAAGTTACGCCATGCTGCTTTTGCCAAACAACCTTGCGATATCGTGGCACTGGCTCATCATGCCGATGACCAAAGTGAAACATTGTTGCTGCAATTGTTGCGAGGAGCGGGGGTGAGAGGGGCGGGCGCCATGCCCCTGATTGCCAAAAGAGATACCTTACTAAATTTATTGCGCCCACTATTGCATTGCACCCGTCAAGAAATTCTCGACTACGCGACTGAATATCGGTTGCAATGGATAGAAGATGAAAGCAACGCTGACGACAGCTACCCGCGCAACTTCATTCGTAATCGAGTGTTACCTTTGCTAAGCGAAAAATTTCCCACCTACCGAGACACCTTGGCGCGCAGCGCTGAGCATTTTGCCGAAGCGAACAGCTTGTTGGATGAGTTGGCGCAACAAGATGCCGTTCAGGCAATAGCGGGCCAAACAATGGCGGTGACAGCCTTGCAATCCCTTACACCACCTCGCGCAAAAAACCTGCTGCGATATTTCCTTCACCGCTTGGGAGCACCCATGCCTCAAGCCGTGCAGCTCAATGAGATGATGAAACAACTGTGTAACTCAGGCGAAGATGCGGTTGTATGCATCAACTTTGGTGACTGGCAAGTGCGTCGCTATCAGGGCAGGGTGTATGTGCTGCATGCTTTGGGTGAATTTGATAAGAACATTGTGATGTCATGGCACGGTGAAGCCCAGCTAGATTGGCCTGCGTTGAATGCATCAGTTCAGTTCAAATATACCCAAGGAGCCGGCATCAGCCTAGAAAAATTGCAGCGCGCCCCAGTGACTTTGCGTTTAAGGCAGGGAGGGGAAACACTGCGTCCGTACTCTAAAGCAGCAACACGCACGCTAAAAAATCTGCTGCAAGAACATCACATTCCACCTTGGCAGCGTGATCGGTTGCCGTTGTTATATTGCGGTGAAGAGTTGGTGTGTGTGTTGGGTGTGGCGATTGAGGAGATCTATCAGTCGGCTGGATATGAGGCAGGAATCTCGGTTAATTGTTAACGGACATTGCCCACTGTGGGTTCCAAACCACTTCCCACAGGTGTTGATCAGGGTCTTGAAAGTAGCCAGCGTAGCCTCCCCAAAATGTGTTTTTTGCGGGTTTGACGATGACCGCACCCGCTGCTTTTGCTTGTGCCATCACGGTATCCACTTCCACTTTGGACGAGACGTTATGTCCGATGGAAAGC
>CANFCA010000179.1 GCA_947445045.1 Gallionellaceae bacterium | reverse complement strand
GTGGGCACGTCGATGCCGGTTTCAATGATGGTGGAGCACAGCAGCACGTTGAAACGCTGGTGCGTGAAGTCGCGCATCACCGCCTCCAGTTCACGTTCGCCCAGCTGTCCGTGTGCCACGCGGATACGCGCTTCCGGCAGCAGCGTCTCAAGTTTCTCCAGCATGTTGTTGATGGTATCGACTTCGTTGTGCAGAAAGTAAACCTGCCCGCCGCGCTTGAGTTCGCGCAGCACGGCTTCGCGGATGATGCCCTGACTAAAGCGGCTGACGAAGGTCTTGATGGAAAGCCGACGTTGCGGTGCGGTGGCAATCACCGAGAAGTCGCGCAGACCTTCCAGCGACATCGCCAGCGTGCGCGGGATGGGCGTGGCGGTGAGCGTGAGTACATCCACCTCGGCGCGCAACGCTTTCAATTTTTCTTTTTGCTGCACGCCGAAGCGATGTTCTTCATCAAGAATCACTAAGCCGAGGTTGTGAAACATCACCTCTTTTTGAATCAATTTGTGTGTGCCGATGACGATGTCTAGCTTGCCATCTGCCAAGTCTTTCAGCGATTGCGACTGCTCTTTGGCGGAACGGAAGCGCGATAACTCGGCGATCTTGATCGGCCAATCGGCAAAGCGTGTGGAAAAATTCTGAAAGTGTTGCTCGGCGAGCAGCGTAGTGGGTACGAGTACCGCAACCTGTTTGCCATCCATCACCGCGACGAACGCAGCGCGTAACGCAACCTCAGTTTTGCCGAACCCCACATCGCCGCAGATCAGCCTATCCATGGGCTTGCCGGATTGCAGGTCGAGCAACACCGCTTCAATCGCGGCGGCTTGGTCGGGTGTTTCTTCAAAACCGAAGCCTGCCGAGAACGCCTCGTAATCGTGATAGGTTAGCTTGAACGCATGACCTTTACGCAGGGCGCGTTGCGCATAAAGGTTGAGCAATTCGGCGGCAGCGTCGCGCACTTGCAGCATCGCACGTCGTTTGGCTTTGTCCCATGCGGCCGTGCCGAGCTTATGTAACGGTGCGGATTCAGCCGCGCCGCCACTGTAACGGCTGATGACGTGCAGTTGTGAAACAGGCACATACAGTTTGTCATCACCTGCATATTCCAATAGCAAAAATTCGTTCTCACCTTCACCAAGATCGAGGTTTACCAAGCCTTGATAACGTGCGATGCCGTGTTGTTCGTGAACCACCGGGTCGCCAACTTTGAGCTCGGACAAGTCGCGCAACATGCCTTCCACATTGCTCTTCTTTGCGGCGCGCACGGCGCGGCTTCTGGGCTGCGCGGCATACAACTCGCTCTCGGTAACGATGGCGAGTTGGTCATCAGACAAAATGAAGCCGCTCTGTACCAGCGCAGTGCCGAGCATAAATTTTTCATTGCTGGCGAGGAAATTTGCGTAGTCTTCACATACAACAGGGGCGAGACCGTACTCTTTCAGATAGCCGGAAATAATCTCGCGGCGACCAAGGCTGTCGGCGAGGAGGAGTACGCGACCTTTGTGGGTTTGCAGAAAATCCTGAAATTTTTGTGTAGGGATTTCAGCGCGCCTATCTACGGCGATGGATGGGATAGTGGCGGTGTGGCAAGGGGTGGTGTTTTTTGGGTCAACGGCAACCACCCTCAATCCCCCCTTGTAAGGGGGGAAGGCTAGCTCCTCCCCTGACAAGGGGAGGTTGGGAGGGGTTTTGGTTTGAAGTATATCCACCCGCGCAAACTCTTTAACCCGAATAAAAAACTGCTCCGCATCCAAAAACAATTCTTTCGTTTCCAACAAAGGTCGTTGTGGATCACCGCGCAGCAAGTTGTACCGCGAAGCGGCATCTTTACCAAAGTTGGCAATCGCTTCATCCACATCGTGATGCAAACACAGCGTGGAATTTTTTGGCAGGTAGTCGAACAGCGTCGCAGTCTTTTCAAAGAACAGCGGTAGGTAATACTCGATGCCGCTTGGGGCGATGCCCTTGCTTACATCCTTGTAGATGCGTGATTTGGAAGGGTCACCCTCAAAGCGGTCGCGGAAATTTTGGCGGAAAGTTGCTTGGCCTTTTTCATCCATCGGAAATTCACGCGCAGGCAACATGCGTATCTCTGGTACGGGATACAAAGTGCGCTGGGTGTCCGCATCAAAAGTGGCGATGGTTTCAATTTCATCATCAAACAAGTCGATGCGATACGGCAGCACACTACCCATCGCAAACAAATCAATAATGCCGCCGCGCACACAGTATTCGCCGGGGGTGAGCACCTGTAACACATGACTATATCCGGCAAAAGTAAGTTGCTCGCGCAATTGATTAACGTTGAGCTTCTCGCCACGTTTGATGAAGAACGTGTAAGCCGCGAGATGCTCAACAGGTGGTAGCGGGTAAAGCGCGGTAGTGAGCGGCACGATAACCACATCGCAGGCGTTGCTGCGTATATGGTGCAGCGTGGCAAGGCGCTCGGAGACTAAATCCTGGTGTGGCGAAAAATGGTCGTAAGGCAGCGTCTCCCAATCGGGCAGCAGATGCACACGCAGCTTCGGTGAGAAAAATGGAATCTCCTCCATCAGCCGTTGTGCTTCCAAAGCGTTCGCGGCGATGACAACAAGCGGGGATTTTGTTTCAGCAAGTTGCGCCAATGCCAAAGCATCAGATGAGCCGATTAAATGGGTGTAACGCGGGCGGGAATGTTTGGACGAGAACAGCACAGCAGACAACCGAAAACAAAGGCGCGCATTATAAGCTAACCAAACCGCTTTCATTTACAATCGCATCATGACCGAATTCCACGCACTCGTTCCCGCCGCTGGCTTTGGCGCACGCATGGGCAGCGAGCTACCCAAACAATATCTGCCGCTGGCAGGCAAGCCAATGATTTTTCACGCGCTGAATACGCTGTGTGAATGTGCAGAAATTACCACGGTGTTCGTGGTGCTGTCGCCCGATGACGCGCTGTTTCATAACTACGATTGGTCAGCGTTTGGTGACAAGTTGCAGCCGCTGTATTGCGGCGGCGCAATGCGTTCGGATACCGTACTCAATGGCTTGCTGGCAAGTGAAGTGGAGCCGGACGATTGGGTGCTGGTGCATGACGCAGCACGACCTTGCTTGACGCAAGCGCATCTCGCCAAGTTGATTGCGGAATTGCGCGACGATGCGGTGGGTGGTCTGTTGGCAGTGCCCGTGGCAGATACCTTAAAGCGCGCGGATGGCGAGGGACGAATTAAATGTACCGAAAGCCGCGAGAATTTATGGCAAGCACAAACCCCGCAGATGTTTCGCGCTGGTTTGCTGGCGCAAGCGTTGCAACAATGCAAAGTGGTAACGGATGATGCTTCCGCAGTTGAAGCGTTGGGCTTGAGGCCCAAGCTGGTGCTGAGTGATGCAACGAATTTTAAGGTGACATATCCGCAAGATATAAAGTTGGCGGAGTTATTGTTGGAAAAAAAAGAATAACCGTCATTGGTGTGACTACTAGCCATTCGACTAAGCCCGCAGGCGGGCAAGTCGCTGGTTATCCCGCGAAAGCGGGAATCCAGTCCGTCAACAAATCTCGCGCAGCGAGACGACCAAAACAAATTTTGTCCGCGATGCGGATACTTTTGAATGGCTGGATTCCCGCTTTCGCGGGAATGACGGCAGAGGGAGAGGAATAACAAATGCGTATCGGACAAGGTTTTGACGTTCACCAACTCGTCGAAGGGCGCAAGCTCATCATCGGCGGGGTGGATATTCCTTATCACAAAGGGTTGCTCGGTCATTCCGATGCCGATGTATTGCTGCACGCGATTTGCGACGCGCTACTCGGCGCGGCGGCGTTGGGCGATATAGGCAGGCACTTCGCCGATACCGATGCGAAATTCAAAAATATCGACAGCCGCATCTTGTTGCGCGAAGTGGCGCGATTGATCGCCGAGCAAGGTTTTCGCGTGGATAATGTCGATGCCACCATCATCGCGCAAGCCCCGAAAATGTCTCCGCACATCGCGCAGATGGTGCATAACATCGCAGC
>CANFCA010000178.1 GCA_947445045.1 Gallionellaceae bacterium | reverse complement strand
CGCAGTGTGTCGGGGTAATTCGCCGCTGCCATAACGATACCCAGCGCGGTACGTCTATCCCACTCGACTTCGACTTTATCAAGCGTGCCATTTATCGCATGCTCGACGATGTGCAGGAAATTTGTCTTGAGGCGCAGCATGATCGGTTGGGTTTCTGGGTCACCCATGCGGCAATTAAATTCCAATACCTTGATACCACCATCGGGCGAAATCATCAGCCCTGCGTAGAGGAATCCTGTGTAGGTAATGCCTTCACTTTCCATGCCCTGCACGGTTGGCATGATGACTTCACGCAATGCGCGCGCATGAATTTCTGGTGTGACAACTGGCGCGGGGGAATATGCGCCCATGCCGCCTGTATTTGGACCGAGATCACCATCCAGCAAGCGTTTGTGGTCTTGACTGGTCGCTAATGGCAATACATTTTTGCCATCTACCATCACGATGAAACTGGCTTCTTCACCAGTCAAAAATTCCTCAATCACCACACGTGCGCCTGCGTCACCCAGCCTGTTATCGGACAGCATCATGTCGATGGCGGCGAACGCTTCGTCGTTGCTCATCGCCACCACCACGCCTTTACCTGCTGCTAGACCATCTGCTTTAACGACGATAGGTGCGCCATGTTTTTTGACATAAGCACGCGCGGCGGTAATGTCGCTAAACGTTTCAAAAAATGCCGTGGGAATGTTGTGCCGCGTCATAAAGCGCTTGGCGAAATCTTTGGAAGATTCCAATTGCGCTGCCGCTTTAGTCGGGCCGAATATCTTCAACCCTGCCGCGCGGAAAGCATCTACAACACCCGACGCCAAAGGGGCTTCAGGCCCAACCACAGTCAGATATATCTCTTCCCGTTGCGCAAAAGCCAGCAGCTCATCAACATTATTGAGCGCGACATTTTCCAAACCGTCTTCCAATGCCGTTCCAGCATTACCCGGCGCGACATATACCTTCTGAACTTTGACGTTCTGCGCCAAACGCCATGCCAGCGCGTGTTCACGACCACCACCACCGATTACTAAAATCTTCATAAAATTCCCTAGATTTTTCTTTCAACAAAGCACAATTAAAACGTCACGAGCGATGACAAAACAAGGCGCGCAAGTATGAAGAAGCGGAATTTACTGATAGGTCAATCACTCCGTAACCCCGCATTCTGAATGCTTGCAGCAACGCTGTTATGTTGAGAGCAGTAATTTTAATTAATGGCGGAAGTGACGGAAGCTGGTAAACACCATCGCCAAACCATGCTCATCCGCTGCGGCGATTACTTCGTCATCACGCATCGAACCGCCCGGCTGAATAACTGCTTTTGCACCTGCTGCCGCCAACACATCAATGCCATCTCGGAACGGAAAGAATGCATCGGATGACACCACCGAACCCGCTAAGCTCAGACCTGCGTGTTGAGCTTTGATGCTGGCAATTTTTGTGCTGTCGACGCGGCTCATTTGTCCTGCACCTACGCCTAAGGTCTGGCCATTTTTGCAGAACACGATGGCGTTCGATTTCACATACTTCGCCACACGCCACGCGAACAACAGGTCTTGCAATTGTTCAGGGGTTGGTTGAGTTTTAGTCACGACTTTGAGTTGCGATGCTTGCACGTTGAGCGTATCCGGTGTTTGCACCAGCAGTCCGCCGCCAACACGCTTCATGTCATATTGATTGTGCGCATTGGAAAGTGGCACGGTAAGTACGCGTACATTCTGTTTGGCAGCTGTCACTTTTAACGCAGCTTCAGTAGCACTTGGCGCGATGATGAGTTCGACGAATTGATTGGCAGTGATCTGTGATGCGGTCGCCGCATCCAACTCGCGATTGAAAGCGATGATGCCGCCAAACGCGGAAGTGGTGTCAGTGGCATAAGCCAATTTGTAGGCGTTCAATGGCGTATCGGCAATCGCCACCCCGCATGGATTGGCGTGCTTGACGATGACACACGCAGGTTGGTCGAAAGTTTTGACCAATTCCCAAGTTGCATCGGCATCGCCGACGTTGTTGTAAGAAAGCTCCTTGCCTTGCACTTGCGTGTAGTTGGCGATGCTGCCGGCCAACGGAGTCAAATCGCGATAGAACGCCGCTTTTTGATGAGGGTTTTCGCCGTAGCGCATGTCTTGCACCTTGGCGAAGTTGAAATTAATCTGCTCAGGAAATTCGCTACGCGTGCCGTCGCTGTTTACTGTGGTGAGATAGTTGCTGATCGCAGAATCATAAGCGGCGGTATGCGAAAAGGCTTTCTTCGCCAGATCAAAACGCGTGGCATCAGACACTGCGCCGCTATTGGTTTGCATCTCGGCCAGCACATCCGCGTAATCAATAGGATCGGTAACGATAGCAACGTGTCCGTGATTCTTTGCCGCTGCGCGCACCATAGTCGGCCCACCGATGTCGATGTTTTCAATCGCGTCTTCCAAACTGCAATTCGGTTTGGCAATAGTTGCGGCGAACGGATACAAATTCACTACTACTAAGTCGATGGTTGGAATGCCATGTTTTTCCAGCGTGGCAACATGATCAGGCAAATCGCGGCGCGCCAAAATGCCCGCATGGACTTTAGGTTGCAGCGTCTTTACGCGGCCATCCAGCATTTCAGGAAAGCCGGTGTAGTCAGCCACTTCCATGCATGGGATGCCGTTATCAGAGAGTAATTTCGCCGTGCCTCCTGTAGAAAGAATTTTTACACCAAGCTGGTGTAAGCCTTGTGCAAATTCTAAAACGCCGGATTTATCCGACACGCTGATGAGTGCTTGTTTGATTGCCATGTTATTTCCAAAATATAAAAAATCATTTCCCGCAGATTACACGGATTGACACAGATAAAAGCAACACCAAAGTCATTGCTCAGTATGTGAGCGCAAGCAAGAAGAAGCCTGTGTAATCTGCGGATTTAATAGTTGTTGAAGTTAGTCGATGCCATGCAACTGCATTTTCTTGCGCAGCGTATTGCGATTGATTCCCAGCAATTCGGCTGTACGCGTTTGATTGCCGCCCGCGTATTCCAATACCATTTCGATCAGTGGCTTTTCTACACAGTGAATCACCATGTCATACATTCCCGAACAGGGCTCTTCCCCATCCAAGTCTTTGAAATAAGTTTTGAGCGCCTTGCGTACATGATCCGCCATGTCATTTTCATTTATCGGAACACATTCAATCATACTAACTCCTCCGCGTAGCGCAGGTGATTACCACGCTGTGCTTGTTCTGTAAAAAATTCGTCCACCGCTGCCATTTGCTCATGCGGGGTTTCCAGTTGATTCATCTGATGGCGGAATGTCGCCGACCCCACCAGACCTTTGGTGTACCAAGAAATATGCTTGCGCGCGATGCGTAAGCCACTTAACTCACCGTAAAAATCGTACAGGTCTAAGACATGACCTACCAGCACGCGATGAATTTCGCTCACTTGGGGTGGCGGCAAATGTTCACCCGTTTTAAGAAAATGCTCGAACTCGCGGAACAACCAAGGACGGCCTTGCGCAGCACGCCCTATCATCACTGCATCGGCACCGGAATATTGCAGAACATGCTTGGCTTTTTCTGGCGTGGTGATGTCGCCATTGGCGATGATGGGAATGCTCACGCTGGCCTTCACCGCAGCAATGGTGTCGTATTCCGCGTCGCCCGTGTAAGCGCACGCACGTGTGCGACCATGAATGGCGAGGGCTTGGATGCCGCTGTCTTCGGCAATTTTAGCGATGCGTATCGCGTTGCGATTTTGCTTATCCCAACCTGTGCGTATCTTGAGTGTGACGGGTACATTCACCGCCCCCACTACCGCTGCGAGTAATTCCGCCACCAGCGGTTCGTTTTGCAACAATGCGGAGCCGGCCATTACATTACAAATCTTTTTTGCCGGGCAGCCCATATTGATGTCGATGATTTGCGCGCCGTGATCGACATTATGTTTGGCCGCCAGTGCCAACATTTTCGGATCTGCGCCGACAATTTGCACTGAGATCGGATCAACTTCGCCTTCGTGATTAGCGCGT
>CANFCA010000177.1 GCA_947445045.1 Gallionellaceae bacterium | reverse complement strand
GTGCGATTCAAGCGGGCGACACTGCAACAGGCATTACCATTATGCAAATGGACGTGGGGCTGGATACGGGTGATATGTTGTTGCGCAAAACTTGCTCGATTACTGCATCTGACAACGCGACGACTTTGCACGACAAGCTTGCCGACATTGGCGCAAGCAGCATTTTAGATGCGTTGCGTTTATTACAAGCGCAGCAGTTGCAGCCAGTCAAACAAAATGATGCGGATGCGAGCTATGCTGCTAAATTGCTCAAGCCAGAAGCGCAGATTGATTGGCAGCAAGATGCGCAAATTATCGAACGTACCATACGCGCATTCAATCCTTTCCCTGTTTGCCAAAGTAATTTACAGGGTATAACCATCAAGGTTTGGCAGGCGAGCTTATGTGAAGGGCAAGGTGAGCCGGGCACTGTGTTGGCGGTGAGTAAACAAGGCATTGTTGTTGCCTGTGGCAAAGATGCGCTGTGCCTAGAAGTGCTGCAACGTCCAGGTAGTAAAGCGCAACCCGTTACGCAATTTTTGCAAGCTATGCCGATTAGTGTCGGCGATCAATTTACCCAAAGTTAAATGCACAACATACAAATGGCTGCTAGCCAAATCGTTCAGCAAGTGATGGAAGACGGGCGCAATCTAAATCAGGTGTTGGATGAGTCGTTGCGCAAAAAATCTGTCTGGACACCTGCGCAGCGTGCCGCTTTGCAAGACCTAAGTTACGGCACGTTGAGATATTTCGGGCAATTGGAAGGCCTACTAAGTTTGTTGCTACATAATCCATTGTCTGACGAACGTATTCGATATTTGTTGTTGGTTGCACTTTATCAGTTGCAATACAGTAAGGCCGCGCAGCACGCGGTGGTCGATCATGCGGTGAAATCCGCGCAGATGCAGCACGTGAAAGTCAGCGGATTGGTCAATGCAATCTTGCGCAATTTTTTGCGCAATCAAACTCAGTTGTTACAGCAAGTTGTGCAGCGCGTTGAGGCCAAGCACAATCATCCGAATTGGTGGATTTCTGAATTAAAAGCTCAGTATGGTGCGGCCAGCACAGCCATACTCGCAGCGGGCAATCAGCATCCGCCGATGACGTTGCGCGTCAATCAGCGGCGCGGTTCGACTGCTGATTATTTAGCGCAATTGGCTGAACAACAATTTGCTGCGACTATCATAGCCCCCGATGCGATTCAATTAGAAAAGCCTGTCGGTGTGGACAAGCTGCCGGGATTTTTTGATGGTTTAGTGTCGGTGCAAGATGCTGGTGCGCAATACGCGGCAACTTTGCTGGATGTGCATGACGGTATGCTTGTGTTAGACGCTTGCGCCGCACCGGGTGGAAAAACTGCGCACATTCTGGAGCGCGCTACGGTGGATTTGCTGGCAGTCGATAAAGACGAAAAACGCTTGCAGCGCGTGGCGGATAATTTGCAGCGGTTGGGATTGTCTGCCTTGCTCAAAGTGGGTGATGCGGCGCAGCCAGATGATTGGTGGGACGGCAAATTGTTTGATCGAATTTTGGCAGACGTGCCGTGTTCAGCATCGGGTGTGGTGCGTCGTCACCCTGATATCAAGTGGCTACGCCGTCGTACCGATCTCGCAGGTTTTGCCGCGCAGCAGCTCGACATGCTGCAAGCGTTATGGCGAGTGTTGGCGCAAGATGGTAAATTGCTTTACGCGACCTGTTCGGTTTTTCAACAAGAGAACGAACACGTTATCGCCGCGTTTTTAGCTCAGCAAAAAGATGCGCAGCGATTGCACATTACATTGCCAGATAACAGTTCAGGACAATTGCTGCCCAATGACCAGCATGACGGATTCTTTTATGCGCTGCTGCAAAAAACTTCTTAGCGGGTTGTTATGTGGCGTGCTGCTTGCGTGGCTGTTTGCCGCCACAGCTTATGCTGCAGGCATCACTGTCAATAAGGCAGCCGTACGAACCAGTGACGACGGCTATCATCTCACCGCCAACTACGACATCAATTTAACGATGGTCATGCAGCAAGCGTTGTCGCGCGGCATCACGCTGCATTTCGTCAGCGAATTCTCACTCACGCGCTCACGTTGGTATTGGATGGATGAAGATATTTTTCAAAGCGAGCAGACGATTAAGCTTTCATACAATGTTTTAACACGGCAATATCGCATTTCGCGTGGCACCTTGTTTCAAAATTTTACGGATTTTGAAGATGCACTCAGCACCTTGTCGCGTCAAAGCTCCCCTGTATTACCAGTTGGATTTATTAAAAAAGATGATGGCTATCTGCCAGAGTGGATCAAACCCTCGGAGTGGATTAAATCGGATGCCAATTATTTTGCTGCAACGCGTTTGCGTTTAGATACCGCGCAACTCCCCAAATTGTTGCAAGTGAATGCCTTGACCGACAGCGATTGGACGCTGAGTTCGGATTGGTATCGGTGGATAGTCACGCCAGCGGAAATAGCTGCGAGCGGGCTAGGTAAGGCCGAGTGAAAGCGCTAATCATTCTGGGCGGCTTGCTCGGCGCAGTATTGCTGTACTTGTTGTCCAGTAGTGGTGCAAATACCGAAGTTTTCTCACTGAATTACTACGCCCTGTTGTGGCTAACCGGCTTGCTTGCTTTCGGCTTGTTGGCGCTGGCGGGTTATCAATTCTGGCGATTGCGCACCAAGCTCAAGAATAAGGTGTTCGGTGCCAAACTCACGTTACGCTTGGTATTGTTCTTTACCTTGATTGCAGTGTTGCCCGGCATTTTAATTTACGCGGTGTCGGTACAATTCTTGGATAAAAGTATCGAGTCTTGGTTCGATGTCCGCGTTGAAAAAGCGTTAGAGGGCGGGCTCAATTTAGGCAGGAGTGGTTTGGATAATAGCTTGCAAGAGTTGGCCAAAAAATCCCGACTTGCCTCAACGTTGTTGGCAGAAAAAGAGCCTGCTCAATATCAACGTGCGTTGAATCAGTTAGTCGATGCCAAGGCTTTCCAACAAGCCAGCCTGTTTAATTTCAAGGGTGAACTCATCGCATCTTCTGCCGAAGGCTCGGAGCGACTGCCCGAAATGCCCGATGGCGAATTGTTGCGCATTATGTTTGAAAAGGGCGAGTATGCCGTGATTGATACTTTGCCGAATCAAGGCTTGATGCTGCGTGCGCTGATGGTGGTGAATTCCAACACGGTAGTTGGAGGGAAGTCGGTTCTGCAATTTACTCAGCCTGTGCCAAAGCAGATTGAAGAAGATGCCGAAACTGTTCGTGCGGTGTATCGCGATTATCAAGAGTTGACCTTGTCTCGCCTCGGCTTGAAGCGGCTGTATGCCATTACCTTAACTTTGTCATTGTTGGTGGTGTTATTGACTGCTGTGTCAGCCGCGTTCTTTCTCAGTACGCGATTAGGTTCATCGCTGGAAGCCTTGGCAGAAGGGACACGCGAGGTCGCGCAAGGAAATTTCAGCGGGCAGTATCCGGTGCAAAGTAGTGATGAATTGGGTGCGTTAACCGGGTTGTTTAACCAGATGACGCGACAGCTAGCGGATGCAAAAACCGCCAGCGAATTGCAGCAACGTCAGGTAGGGCGCGCCAAAGGCTATTTGGAAAGTGTGTTGACGCATTTGTCTTCGGGCGTGTTGGGTTTGGACGATGAGCTCAAGCTGCGCTCGGTGAATACCAGCGCGGTGCAAATTTTGGCTGCGCCACTGAATACTATGCAGCGCATGACACTGACCGAGATTGCCGATAAATATGCGTTGCTCACTTCGTTTTGTAGCACGATAAGCGAAGCTTTTGCCGAGGCTAACAATGGTGATTGGCAACGTCAAATTGAGCGTTTGAGCAAGAACGGAAATCAAATTTTATTGATGCGTGGCACACGTTTGCCGCAAGGTTCGGGTGCGGGATGTGTGGTGGTGTTTGATGACATCAGCCACTTGTTGCAAGCGGAGCGACAAGCTGCATGGGGCGAAGTTGCACGTCGTTTGGCGCATGAAATAAAAAACCCGCTCACGCCCATTCAGCTTTCGGCTGAGCGCTTGCAATACAAGCTAAGCAAT
>CANFCA010000176.1 GCA_947445045.1 Gallionellaceae bacterium | reverse complement strand
TGAGTATCTCGCCCATTCATATTGCTGATGCGGTCACGGCTGTGTGTGATGTCATCCGACCAATCCTTATCGCTATCCACCACGGTTGGCTTCAGCAGAATAACCAGTTCGCGTTTTTCGTTACGACGACTGGTTTGACCAAATATACTTTTTGGTAATCCTGGCAATCCGGATTGATCTTCAAAGGTCGCCTGGCGCATCAATCCTCCGATAGCAACGATTTGCCCGTCCTTCGCACGGACGATACTATCGGTCTCGGAAATCGAACTGGAAGCCAAAGGTAAATTCAGCGAATTAGCCGAGCCGCCTGCGGTCGCCCCCAAATCAACCGTCTTATTAACCGTAGTGACCAGACTGACTGCTGGATGGATATGCAAAATGATTTCGTTGTTTTGATCGATACGTGGCGTGACATCCAGCGAAATACCAGAAAAGAACGGCTGCAATGTCACACTGGGGGTTGATGTGGTTGCCGTACCCGTCGTTGTCGTATTAGAAACGTTCGTCACAAAAAATTCATCCGTCCCGACTTTAAGCACCGCCTTCTGACTATTCAATGTTGCGATACGGGGACTGGACAGAACATGCACATTGCCTTGCGTCTCTAAGAAATTCAATAGCGCGGCAAAGTTACTCGTCTGAAACGCCATACCAAACATCGACCCTGCTGCCTGTCCTGCGACGGCAGCCAGTGCCATATTCGTTCCAGGAATTGAAGTGACCGACCCATTTGTGATGCTGCCCGAAGTTCCGAGGCTGCCGCCCGGCGCTATTTGCCCAATCGAAGTGCGACTATTGGCATTGCTGGCAAATGCGCCCCAATTCACCCCCGACTGAAAACTATCGTTCAACTGCACTTCAACAATCTTTGCTTCGAGTATCACCTGGCGCTCGATAGATATTTGCGAAGCCTTGAGATACGCTGCAACGTCTTTAAGCTCATCTGGCATCGCACGTACCACAATGACACCCGACATTGGACTGATCACCACGCTACGACCTTTTTCACTCCCGACAATAGCTTGCAGTGATGCACTAAGTTCAACCCAAAAATCCGCACTCCTCGTCGTTGTCACTTTACTGCTATCCGCGCTTCGTGAAGTGCTCCCAGTCGTTGTTGTTCCTGTTGTCCCTGCTGTTCCGGGAGTCGAACCTGTTGAGCTATCAGACACCGATCCAGAAGTCACTCGCAATGAAGATGACCCCGTGCGTGATCCCGTCAAATAATTAACTTGAAAAATCCGCGTCTGCAATGTTAATGGCTGAATAAAGATGCGCGTGCCATCCATCTTATAGTCGTAACCATACATATCTCGTATCGACTCTAACGCCTCAAACACTGTCACATCTTTCAAGTTCAATGAAATATTGCCACTGACATCGGGGTGCAACAACATGCTGTAACGCGTGCCTGAAACAATAGCGGTAAACACCTGATTGGCTGGCGCATTACTAACAGTTAAATCAAATTTAGTTTCTAGGGGCTTATGACCAACTTTGGGCATCGCAACAGTAAGGGGGGGAAGCAATGCATCATTCACTGCATCTGTCTTGCTTGGTTGTACATTGGTCTGTGCAGCCACATCCATTTCACGTTTAATCGCATCTTCTGCGATGCCTCGACTCTTAGTCGGCGTGGCACATGCTGTCATCAGAAGCACAGCGCCAAAATAAAATGGAGTTAACGCGATTCTCATTTTTTCTCCTTCGTCCGCTCGGACAAGTGCTTTTTATTCATACCCACCTTTTTAGCTGTGACTTCTTCCGACTTTAAGCCACTATTTGGCGAAGTCAACTTAATGTTGATTGCACTCCGAGTCATATTCACGCGGGGAAACAACGACAATACTTGTCGCACTGACCCATTTTGCAACACTACATTGCCTTCATTCACTTCAATCAATTGAGCTTCCCCATGTTTCTCACCCAATTCAACCGTTTTACCGTCAATGATGGCCGCGCGACGCGCGGACGAAATAAAGGTGGATTGCAAACCAGCTGATGGCGTAATGACGGCTTTTTGCCCTAATGCTGCCTCATCACTTGCTTGCATCAACGAAGCGGGGGGGCGGGTTGGATCTGGCAAATCTGCTGCGTTCACTGACCACGCGTTCAGTGCGATTGTTAACGCCAGCAGCGCGCGCATCATACCGTCAACCATGTTTTATCCAGACTTAATGTGTACAAAGTCAAGGTCAATACCGACTGAGGATATTTCTCCACACTGAGTGTCACCTCACCCCAGAACATTTGAGTGGGCATTTTTTCAAGCATGCTGACGTAGCGCAACAACTCTAGGTAATTACCTCGAACACTGATTTGCACGCCATGCTTATAAATCTGCTTTTGTTTATCACTTGCTGACACTAATGAAGCGAGCGTGGTCTCTTTTTCTGCCTGAGGATTATCAATCAACAGGCTCACTGGCAAGGTCTTCAACTCCACCAATTGCAAATCGCTATTCTTGCTTAATACCTGCTTCAATAAATCCGCCATTTTGTTCGGCTCAACTAAACGGCTACTGCGATTCTGCAAATAGCTATCTAGCTCTTGCAGTTGTTCTTTGAGCGCCGTAGAACGCATCCTTAACGGCGAAGCTGCATCGTCCTGCTTGGCTTGCAACAGTGATTGTATTTCCGCTTGCAGTGCTTTCATCTTTTCTTGTTCTTGTATCACTTGCGTTGACAACACCTTTTGCTTGGCCAGTAGAGGGTCAAGCATCAAGGAATTGATTAACGAGATCAGCACAAAGCCCGCCGCAGCAAAAATCATCGCACGTTCGCGCAACGACATTTCATCTATCTTGGTGCGCGCGAGCTCCCAGTAACGATTCATTTTTTTGCCTCAGCTGCTGAGGTTGAGTAGATCGTGAATTCGACATAGCGTGCAGACACGGCAGGCTTATTGTCTATACTCGACTCGATTTTCGGTTGCTTCATTTGCAAATCAGAAAATGATTTTCCTTGCATAGACTGCTCAGTCCCCAAGCGTTGAATATAAATCGGCAACAACTCAGGATTCAGCACGCCTCCACTCAAACTGATTTGCGCTGCATCACCGGTCACTTTAAAACCGGTCAACCACAAGCCTTGCACTACCTGGCGTGAGAACGCACTCATGTACTGTGAATAACCTGTAGTGTTACCCACCGAACCAGACTTGAGCGTATCCACCATTTTGGTCTGCTCAAGCAAATCTTTCTCCAATTGCTGCACTTCGGCTTGCAATGTTTGGTTGGCTTGCTGTGGCGAAAATTCGGCCGAGTAACGCGCCAAACGCGCTTGTTCTGAGTTATATCGCTTCGTGCTTTCTTCGGATTGTTTGTGCAACTGCGCTACTTGGTAAAGTGCGTAGCCATAAAAAAACAACGAGCCCAACACGATTAACCCCAACGCCTGCACCATCGTCAACAGCGAAAAATATTTCCGCTGCTTCATAAAGATTGGGTTGAATAAATTGATCTGCTGACTCATAACGCGCGACTTTCCTGACGCAACGCAGCACCCAATGTAGGCAACATGCGTGCTACAAAATCACTATCCCCCAACGATGGAATTTGGCTCACATCCATCGCTAGCGACAAATCCAACTTCTCCACTTTGACTTCCACAGACGAAGCCAGCAGCGTGACTAAATTCGCTTCATCCGGTGCACACACCAATAATCGACTAACCGGAAGGTGATTGTATTGTCGATCAAAATAATCTAGTGATCGTTGCAGTTCCAACTCAACCCGGTCTAAATACTGTTGGCGCAATTGTTCGTTGGCATCCTGCAACTGTCCTGCGGTAATTTCAATACGCCGCGCCAAGAGCAACTCACCTTTAGAAGTGAACGTCATCAACCCACCGTTGTCATCAAATGCCAGCAAAACCAACGCTCGATCATTTTGCTCGAACAATGCCGCAATGTTACGTTGCGCCATTTCTGGAATATCGATCACATCTAACTCGACTTTGGCTTGCTCAAATAATGCAATGCGTTTTTGAATCGTGTCATTGGATGCGGCAATCGCATACATCGATTGGGCGCGATCCGAGCCATATTTGC
>CANFCA010000175.1 GCA_947445045.1 Gallionellaceae bacterium | reverse complement strand
TGTATTTATGCTGCGGGTGTTTCCAATTCGCGTTGCACGGATGCAAGTGAGTTCGCACGGGAACGTCAACGTCTGGATGATGCTTTGCGGCAAGCAAAGCATGTTGATGCTTTCGTGTATTTCGGAACGTGCAGCGTTGCCGATCCCGAAGCGCAAGCTACGCCTTATGTTCAGCATAAGTTGTTGATGGAGCAATTGGCTAGCACGCATCCACATAGCCTGATTTTTCGTTTACCTCAGGTTGCGGGTAACACTACTAATCCGCATACGCTACTGAATTTTTTGTACGCGCGCATTTCGCGCAGTGAATCTTTTGAGTTGTGGAGCGAGGCCAAGCGCAACATCATCGATGTGGTGGATATGGCGGCTATTGCCGAACAATTCATCGCTGATTCTTCAGCGAGAAACATGACGGTCAACATTGCCAATTTGGTCAATTATCCGATGGCTGCCATTGTCCACGCGATGGAGCGGGTTGTTGGCAAGCCTGCGGTGTATCGCACTGTGGAGCGAGGCTCAGAGTACTCCATAGATACCCGTGCAATTTATCCTGTGCTGGAGAAAGCGGGTGTCAAGTTTGGTAATGACTATCTGGAAAAAGTCATTGGCAAGTATTACCAAAAAGTCACTTGATCGTCATTTCCAATTATGACGACATCACCTTTGCCGACAGATTTACCCAGCCCTTTGTTGACGGTGATCGTTGCTGTTTTCAATGGAGCGGCTACGCTGCAACAATGTATTGACAGCGTAGCGTCGCAAACTTATCCAAACAAAGAGCTGATCGTCATTGATGGCGGTTCCCAAGATGGTACGGTGGAAATGCTCAAGGCAAATCAGGGAAATATCTCTTTTTGGGTCTCCGAGCCGGATCGCGGTATTTATAACGCTTGGAATAAAGGGTTGGCGCAAGCGAAGGGCGATTGGATCTGTTTTCTGGGGGCGGATGATTTCTTTTGGAATGAAGAAGTATTGGCACAGGCGGCAGAACATTTAATTAAACTGCCACCTAGTATTCGGGTGGCCTATGCGAAAATCATGCTGCTTAACTCACATGGCGAGGAAGTTTATTTGGCAAATGCGCCGTGGGAAAAAACCAAAGGCCAATTTAAGAAAATCATGTGTATTCAGCATCAAGGCGTGATGCACCGACGCAGTTTGTTTGAGCAACATGGAAAATTTGATGAAACATTTCGTATCGCTGGAGATTATGAGTTGTTGCTACGGGAACTGAAGGCATCCGATGCCAGCTTCATTCCTAATCTTGTGCTTAGTGGAATGCGGCAGGGGGGCATTAGTAGCAATCCAAAAAATTCGTTGGCAATGTTTCGGGAGATCAGACGTGCGCAGCGGATGCACGGCTTTAGTTTGCCTAGCGGGTTGTGGTTGAGGGTTGTACTGCGGGCGTATTTACGATTGCTCATCTGGAAAATTTTGGGGGAGCGCACAGCAAGAAAATTTTTGGATAGCGGTCGGCGAGTGATGGGCTTGCCACCGTTTTGGACAAAAACTTAATGGAACCTAAAGTGGTTGTTCCCATAAGCGTCGTGATTCCCTGTTATCGTTGTGTCAAAACAATTGGCCGCGCAATCAGGTCAATCGTGCAACAAACTGTAAAGCCTTACGAGGTTATATTAGTTGATGATGCGAGCGGGGATGGCACATTGGAGGCTCTGAATAGCATAGCGCTGCAATATTCTACATGGGTAAAAGTCACAGCGTTCAATAACAATCAAGGCGTTTCTTGCGCGCGAAATGCGGGCTGGGATTTGGCAAGCCAACCTTATATTGCTTTTTTAGATGCAGATGATGCGTGGCATCCGAGAAAGCTGGAGATTCAATATGGCTACATGCTTGCCCATCCTGACGTAACGCTGAGCGGACATTTGGTTCGGGTGCTAGATCAACCCGATTCGAGGCCAATTTGGGAAATAGGATCATGGGAAGATTTTCGATTGTCAAAATTGCGCATGTTGCTGACAAACAGATTGTTCCCTTCAACAGTGATGTTAAAGCGTGATGTACCTAATCGTTTCCAAAGCGGTAAGCGACATACTGAAGACCATTTGCTGTGGTTGGAGTTGTTGTGCGCAGGGCATCGTCTGGTCAAACTGAATTTGGAGTTAGAGTCCGCCTACAAGCCATTGTATGGTGTTGGCGGCTTGAGTTCACAGCTTTGGCTGATGGAAAAAGGAGAGTTGGATACTTATAAGAGTATCTACGCCAAGGGGCATATTAATTTTGTTCAATGGGCTAGCCTGAGTTTATATTCATTAGCAAAATATGCGCGGAGATTGTTGATGTACACGCTGTATTTGCGCTGGAAAAAATAATGGAGAAGCGCGCCGCAGAAATTTCCATTTCTATTATCAGCCACGGGCATCTCCATTTAGTAAATGGCCTATTGAACGATATTGGTACGCATTGCCAAACACTAGCGATTGAGCTGATTCTTACGCTGAATTTGGATGAAGCATTGCCATTTAAGCAAGCTGACTTTTCGTTTCCAATAATAATTATTCGCAATGCGGCTCCTAAAGGTTTTGGAGCCAATCAAAACCAGGCTTTTGCGAAATCTTCAGCACCGTATTTTTGCGTAATGAATCCCGATGTTCAATTAAATGAGAATCCTTTCCCTGAGTTAATGAACTGTTTGAATGGTGCTAAGGTCGGCGTGGTCGCTCCGCTGGTTGTGAATCAAAATGGGGAAATGGAGGACAGTGCGCGCCGCTTTCCAACCCCGCTTAAAATTTTATGCAAGGCAGCAGGTAGCTGCAAGGGCAGCGATTATAAAGTGAATAACGAGGTTGTTTATCCTGACTGGGTAGGCGGGATGTTTATGTTGTTTCGCCGTGAAGTATTTGAAGCGTTGGGTGGCTTCGATGAGCGATATTTTTTGTACTACGAGGATGTGGATTTGTGCGCGAGGCTGAGATTGCAGGGTTATGAGGTTGCATTGTGTCCTGATGCGAAAGTAATTCATCACGCGCATCGCAGCAGCCACACCAGCTTGAAGTTTATGAAATGGCATCTGACCAGCATGGCGAGATTTTTTTGTTCCCCGCCCTTCCTGAAGATTTTTTGGCAGCGACTGGTCAAATCAAAGCCCTAGGTAATTCATCGCTATGAAATTTCTCGTTACGGGTGCAAATGGATTCGTGGGTAAGCCACTCTGCGCTGAACTGTTATTGCGTGGCCAATCGGTTTGCGCGGCGGTGCGTTCAGTAAATTCACTGATTCAAAAGGGTGATGCGACGATAGTTGGCTCAATTGATGGTGAGACAAATTGGCGTGATGCTTTACACGATATAGACGTAGTTATTCATCTCGCCGCGCGCGTGCATGTGATGAAGGATGATGCGGCTGATCCGCTATCTGAGTTTCTTAAAGTCAATTTGCACGGTACAGAAAATTTGGCGCGACAGGCTGTTCAAGCAGGTGTGAAGCGACTGGTATATGTGAGCTCGATTAAGGTGAATGGTGATAACGCGACGCAAGCATACCTTGAGTCAGATACGCCCAATCCGCAAGACCCTTACGGCATCTCGAAGTGGCACGCTGAAGAAGCTTTGCGACGTATTGCGCAAGAGATTGGCTTGGAGGTTGTCATCGTGCGGCCTCCATTAGTATATGGCGCGGGTGTGAAGGGCAACTTTATCAGTCTGATGACAGCGATTGATAAAGGCATTCCATTGCCGCTGGCGGGCGCAAATAACCTGCGTAGCCTGCTGTATGTTGAAAATTTGGTAGATGCGTTGATTGCATGCGCGACGCATTCAGCCGCAGCTGGGCAAACCTATTTGCTAAGCGATGGTGAAGATGTTTCAACGGCGATGCTGGTAGAAAAAATTGCGACAGCGTTGGGGAGAAAAAGCTGTTCATTTTATTTTCCACCAAGCGTATTAAGTGCCGCTGCGGCCGTTTTGGGACGGTCTGCGCAGGTGGATAGATTGTTCGGGTCGTTGCAGGTGAACAATCAAAAAATACGCAACGAGTTGGGTTGGTGTCCACCGTTCACCTTGGAACATGGTCTCAGGGCAACAGCGGATTGGTATA
>CANFCA010000174.1 GCA_947445045.1 Gallionellaceae bacterium | reverse complement strand
GACAAAGGTGCACGCAGCCGATGAAGTACGAGGTATTGCTCACGTCGGGGGCGGAGCGAGACCTTGAAGAGCTTTACGATTACATCGCAGCATTTGATTCACCAGCCAGCGCGGATAATGTGTTGGATCAGTTGCTGAAAATCGCCACGAGCTTGGCGAATTTTCCCGAACGCGGTACCTATCCAAGAGAGTTGTCAGTGTTGGGTATCCGCGAATATCGCCAAGTGTTCTTCAAACCTTATCGCGTAATTTACCGTGTGATGGGTGAGCGCGTGTTGATTTACTTAATTGCGGACGGTAGGCGTGACATCCAGTCGTTGCTGTCGCGCAGGCTGTTATCAGCCAGTTAGGGACGCACTGATTTAATCGGTTCGCGGAATCAGGGAGCGGCTCTCCCCCTGATAAGGGGGAGTTGGAGGGGGTTTCGCTTTGGCTAAAAGCCTTGCTGCGCTTAGTGCGCAGCTTAAACCCCTCCCAGCCCCCCCTTGCACTCGCAAGGAGTACGCCGCAAGACACTCGCCCTGTGGGCGGTCTTTGCGCAGTCAAGGGAGGAGTCAAGCAGCGCGGTGTCCAGAAATTAGATTTAATCAGTGCCTCCTTAAGATTGGTAACGCAATATTCACCTTAAATTATTCAGGCAAGCAGGTGCTGCACCACCAATTGAATTGCGTTATGCTGGCATCTGCAACTGGGTTACTTAATGATTAACAAATAAAAGGACTATCTATGATGAAGAAAAATTTAGCAGTGTTATGTGTTCTGGGTTGCTTTACTTCACCAACGTGGGCGGGAAATACGATTGATCCATCACAATTTACTGGCGCAAATGCACAGGCAAATTTTAAGATTTTCTCCGAAGATTTGGGTGCGGCACTGAGTTATAAAGCAGTAACGCCACCAGCCCCGTTGGGTATCACTGGCTTTGATCTTGGCTTGGAAGTTACTTCTACCAAGATGAGAAATTTGAGCATTGCTACGGGCGGCTCAAACACTTTACCTGTGCCTAAGCTGCATGTATATAAAGGCCTGCCGATGAATTTTGATATTGGCGCGGTTTATTCTGCTGTGCCGAGTTCCAATGTTAAATACTATGGTGGCGAATTGCGTTATGCAATTATGGAAGGCGGTATAGCGTTGCCAGCAGTGGGTGTGCGCGGTGCGATTACTAAATTGAGTGGCGTGAATCAACTTTCACTCAGCACTAAGAGCTTGGATATTTCTGTGTCTAAAGGCTTCCTGATGTTCAGCCCTTACGCGGGTGCTGGCGTGGTTTGGACAGATAGCACGCCTAACGGCATTGCTGGGCTGACCAAAGAATCATTTCAACAAACCAAAGTATTTGTCGGCGGCAACCTGAATTTGGGTCTGACTAATTTGGCTTTGGAAGTGGATAAAACAGGCTCGGCGAATTCAGTTAGTGCTAAGGTTGGCTTCCGTTTTTAATCAGTAAAACTGAGCAAGCTACACAAAACTCCTGACGTGCTACTCACCATAGTGGGCGGTGCTTCAGGAATTTTTTATGGGTATCAATTTTAGTAGAAAAAATTTGATCGTACACAAACTGGCGGACTACCGCATTCACTTTTACTGCGACACCTTTAAGCAAGTAGAAATTTCACTGAGCAATAACTGCACTTCGTTGCATGCAGTTCACGACCCTGCATTCCAGCAGATCGATGCACAGTTGTAGCCTATCTGGAGCGTGTGTAACGTGACATGGCGGCTCAAAAATGATTATCTAGCTATCATTTTATCGCGCAGATGAAGCAAGTGATTTTGCATCAGGGTACGCAACCTTAAAATGCTCCTCCGCATCGGCGGGCAGTCCAATTAATATCGTAGCACTGCTATCCCAAGCAGCAATCTCAAATAATGCTTCTTTGAGCTGCGGTGCCACTTCTACGCCGCTCCAATAACCCGCGTAATCTTGAACATTCGGCGAGTTTCCAACAGGGAATCTCGTTCCTTTCTTGAATGCACTGAAGACACCCCAGATGAATTGAACTTCATTTTGAGTGATGAGCCGCTCTAGTGCTTCTCCCACAACCCACTGATCTTCGCTCGAAAAATCGTCGCCATAATAGTTGGTTTCGATATCACTGACGAACCAGTCGTAGTCGGAGGCACTAAATCCCAAGGCGCAGAAAACCGACTGCATGTTGGTGAACCACGGCACTGAGTCTGTTCGCTCAAGGATGAGATTCATGTGTTCGTTCCTGAGGAGGCTAATGAGGCTGTAAAAAGTATCTTCAATCTGAGCATCGTGCCGTTAACCAAATGGAATATTAAGTTGAAGTTTCGGAAGCCGCACTCGACCGAGCCTCATATTACAAAATTGCTTTCTGGAAAGCCGACAATCGCGGCTGTCTGTTGGCTAATTTCCAAGACTAAATTCAGATACTGATTTTTCTAATTAGGCCAGAATTCTACTCAGCTATTTTGTCAGCCTTTGGCAATCTTTGCCATTTCAACCAAAGCCATTCGCGCTTGCTGAGCATCTGTTACTGGCAACGCGAAATCAAAACGCAACACTTTTTCATCCGCGCGCACATCAAATCCATCGCAGTCAATGCCTAACATCGTGACGTTGAGTGCCTCATGTTGGCGGAAGTGTTGGCAGTAGAGCCGCATGGTTTCTTGATGATCGGCGTTCATGTGCGCGACCACATCGTCTTCTTGTTTGATAAGCGGATAAGCCTGCAACGCGTACTGCTCCATATCCACCCAATGGATGCCGCCAAAGCCTGCGATATAACGGATGGCGATGCTTTGGATGCGATAAAAAGAGAAGTCATGCATCGCTAAATATGCCTGCGCTTCAGGAAAATAGCGCATGTAGCGTAGCCCGATTTGCTCTTGATTGCTTGCCAGTTTGGCATCACCAATTACCGTGATGCGACCTTGTGTTTGTATCTGTGGATCACTTTGGTTATGACTAATCAGGCTGACGCGAGAGTTTTGCTGAATGTTTTTGGTGTGCTCGGCGAGCGTGCTGATAAGAATAATCAGGCTGCCATCATGATCGACCAGATAAGGGGTGATTGAACCGAACGGATAGCCATCAAATTTTTTTGAAATGGTACTCAGCACGCCGTAACGATGGGCGCGCAACATTTTTCTTGCTTCAATAGCATTGTTCATATCAGTCTCATTTCGTGAGTTTAAGTGCGGTGATGGCGAGTCGTTTGCCGAGCGCTAAACATAGTTTCTTTTCTGCATCGGTAATGGGCATATCGCTGGTTAGACCCGCTACATGGCTTGCACCATAAGGTGTTCCGCCGTTTTGTGTGGTGGCGAGTTCTGGCTCTGAGTAAGGTAAGCCAAGAATCACCATGCCGTGATGCAGCAGCGGTAACATCATCGACAGCAGCGTGCTTTCTTGTCCGCCGTGCATACTACTGGTAGAGGTGAACAGCGCGGCGGGTTTGCCGACCAGCGCGTGCTTCATCCATAAGCTGCTGGTGCTATCCCAAAAGTATTTCATCGCGCCCGCCATATTGCCGAAACGGGTTGGGCTACCCAAGGCTAAGCCGATACATTCTACGAGGTCGCTCAATTCTGCATACGGTGCGCCACTGCCGGGGATGCTGGCTTCAGTTGCTTCGCACACGGCGGACACTTTTGGCACGGTGCGCAACCGTGCGCGCACACCTTCAACCTGCTCGATGCCACGCGCAATCAACTGCGCCATTTGCTGCGTCGCACCGTGTTGGCTGTAGTACAGCACGAGGATTTCTTTGTCGGTTATCATGGGCGCATTATTGAACAAATGTATTAACCATGCAAAAGAATTGGCGTGATGCCTTCAATTTTATCCGCTTCATTGCAATGCGTTTCAGCCAAGATCGCTGTGCGCAAATCGCTGCGAGCCTCACCTTTACCACGCTGCTTTCCATCGTGCCGCTTATCACCATCGCGCTGACGATGTTCTCGGCGTTTCCCGTGTTCCAAGATTTTTCCAACGAAATAAAAATCTTCCTGTTGGACAACCTCATGCCTGACAAAGCGGGCAGTGTGATTACTAAATACATGGAACAATTTGCCGAAAGTGCCACAGGGT
>CANFCA010000173.1 GCA_947445045.1 Gallionellaceae bacterium | reverse complement strand
GTCTGTGAGTTGCTGCAAAGTGTAGCCATCATCTAAATTAAGATGAGCAATGGCGGTACGACGCAGGCAAATTAGATGTGCGCCGCAGCCTAGTGCTGCGCCGATATATTCGGCTAGGGTGCGGATATACGTGCCTTTGCTACATCGCACGCTGATGTCTAGCTCATTGCCCTCAAAACGATGCAGCAACAATTCGTGGATAACAACATTGCGCAGTTCGCGCGCTATCGTTTCACCTTTACGGATATAGGAGTAGAGCGGTTTTCCTTGGTGTTTTAGAGCACTGTGCATAGGGGGTAATTGTTGAATCTCACCGCGAAATTTTTCCAGCACGGCTTCAACATCGACGAGTTTACAATCGACTGGATGCTCGGCAATCACTTCGCCTTCGGCATCAGCCGTGGTGGTGGTTTGCCCTAACCTTACTAATGCACGATACGTCTTATCAGCATCAAGCAGCGCAACTGAAAATTTAGTTGCTTCGCCAAAACAGATAGGCAGTAATCCTGTTGCAAGCGGATCAAGCGTACCGGTATGACCGGCTTTCTCAGCTTGAAGCAAACGACGGACTTTTTGCAGCGCGATGTTGGAGCTTAATTCGAGGGGTTTATCAAACAAAAGGACGCCGTCGATCGGACGGAATGTACGTGCCATAGCAGCTATTCAGGCAGGTTTTTATCGCTGGCAATTGCTTGGTCTATGAGTTGCGACAAGTGGCTGCCACGCTCTACTGATGAGTCAAACACAAAATGCAATTGAGGCATGATACGCAATTTAATACTACCTGCTAAGTGCTTACGCAAAAAGCCACTGGCATGATCTAAGCCTTGCTGCGCTTCTTCGTGCTTGCCATCCAAACGTGTGAAGAAAACTTTGGCATGAGAATAATCGCCCGCCACTTCCACGCCCGTGATGGTAACTAAACGCACACGAGGGTCATTGATTTTGAGCCGCACTAACTCAGCAATTTCACGCTGCATTTGTTGTGCGACGCGATCCGTTCTTGCGAAATTAGCCATGGCTTTTGTGGCCTTAAGTTAATGCGCGTGCGACTTCAATAATTTCGTAGGCTTCCAACTTATCGCCCACTACAAGATCGTTGTAATTCTTCATCGACAATCCGCACTCGAAGTTATTTTTAACTTCTTTCACGTCATCTTTGAAGCGTTTCAAAGTATCCAACTCGCCGTCATGTATCACTACGTTGTTGCGCAACACACGAATCTTCGCACCGCGTTTGACGATACCTTCAAGCACCATACAACCCGCAATCGTACCGACTTTGGAAACGGTAAACACTTGACGAACTTCAACCATGCCCATAATGCTTTCGCGTTTTTCTGGAGCCAACATGCCTGACAAGGCTGCCTTAATTTCATCGACCATGGCGTAGATAATGTTGTAATAACGTATATCCACCCCCGCCGATTCAGCCAATTTACGGGCAGCCGCATCAGCACGCGTATTAAAGCCAATTACAATTGCTTTAGACGCAAGAGCGAGGTTGACATCGGATTCGGAAATCGCGCCTACACCACCGTGTATCAAATTCACCTTAACTTCGCTGGTAGAAAGTTTCTGTAAGGATTGAGCAATCGCTTCAGCTGAACCTTGCACGTCTGACTTCACTATCAATGACAAAGTGCGAACTTCGCCTTCCGCCATTTGATCAAACATATTTTCCAGCTTGGCAGCTTGTTGCTTGGCCAATTTCACGCCACGATATTTACCTTGGCGGAACAGCGCGATCTCACGCGCACGTTTTTCATCCGCCAACACCATCAACTCTTCACCTGCATTCGGGACTTCAGACAAGCCTTGAATTTCAACAGGGATCGACGGGCCCGCCTCGTTAATCGCCTTGCCATTTTCATCCAACATCGCACGTACACGACCAAACACAGAACCAACAAGGACTGCATCACCGCGACGCATCGTGCCGGATTGAATCAAAACCGTAGCAACCGAGCCCTTACCTTTATCCAAACGAGCTTCAATCACCAAGCCTTTTGCGTGGCTAGTACGCGGCGCTTTCAGCTCCAACACTTCAGCTTGTAGCAACACACCTTCCAGCAGCTTATCGATGCCCGCACCAGACTTTGAAGACACTTCAACGAACATAGCATCACCGCCCCAATCTTCAGGTACGACACCTTCAGCGACCAACTCTTGTTTAACGCGTTCGATATTTGCATCAGCTTTATCAACCTTGGTAATCGCAACGACCAATGGAACATTGCCGGCACGCGCATGTGCAATCGCTTCTTTGGTTTGCGGCATCACGCCGTCATCGGCCGCAACCACCAAAATCACAATATCAGTCGCTTTTGCACCACGCGCACGCATCGCAGTAAACGCCTCATGACCTGGCGTATCCAAGAAAGTAATCATGCCGCGCGGCGTATTAACATGATATGCACCAATGTGCTGTGTAATACCGCCCGCTTCACCTGATGCGACACGACTACGGCGAATGTAATCCAAGAGGGAAGTCTTACCATGATCGACGTGCCCCATCACGGTCACAACGGGTGCACGTGGCTCTAATACCGTATCTTTGTGCTCTTCACTGTCATCCAAGTAAGCATCAGGATCATCCAACATGGCGGCCTTAGCCACGTGACCCATTTCCTCCACCACGATCATCGCGGTTTCTTGATCCAACACTTGGTTGATAGTGACCATTGAACCCATTTTCATCAGGACTTTAATAATCTCAGATGCCTTAATCGACATTTTTTGCGCTAATTCCGCAACCGTTATCGTCTCTGGTACGGCCACTTCATGCACCACGGGTTCAGTAGGCAACGAGAATGCATGCGCCGCTTCTACAGGCGCATGTTTGCTATGTTTGTCGTGACGAGGTGCACGTACTGGCGTTGACCACGCTCCAGTCTTTTCTCCCGGCTTAACGGGCGCACGTTTTTTGTGTCCTTTGTCATCCCAAGGACTTGCGGCAGCCTTCACTTCCGGCTTGGGCTTTTTGCTTGGACGTATCACTTTGTCACCAGGCTTGGGCGTAGGCTTATGTAATGTACCTTCAGCCAAATTGGCTACCACTGGTTCGACTGCTGGAGTGGCAACAGGTGCGGCCACTTCTGCCTTAACTACTACAGGCACAACAGGCTCAACGACCGCTGGCGTGGCTTTACGCTTGCTGCGTGCTTGCTTAGCTTGAATCTCTGCCGCCTGACGCGCTGCCAACTCGGATTGCGCAGAGGCTTCTTGTTCACGCGCAGAGAGTTCTTGCTGATTGATGACAGGCGCATCGACTACTTTAACGGGAGCAGGGGCTGCCTCAGCAACCTTTACTTCAACAGGCTCGGCAACCGCTTCGCTACTGCCTACTGGCGCAACCACACGACGTTTGCGCACTTCTACTTGAATAGTGCGTGCACGACCCGTGCTATCCGCTTTTTTAATTTCGGTTGTCTCACGACGCATCAGCGTAATTTTTTTAGCGGGCTTCTCTTCGCCATGCGCTTGACGCAAATGCGCAAGCAGTTGCGCCTTGTCTTTTTCGGTGAGCGAGTCAGTCTCCTGCTCTTTGCTCACGCCCGACGCTTTCAACTGCTCAAGCAGCAATGCGACTGGCAATCCCAGTTCAGTTGCAAACTGCGCTACGTTCAATTTTCCCATTACTATCCTTTAGAGCTTGTCCGTGAACAATTCAACTTATGCGAACCCAACTTAAGCAAACCAAGGCGCACGTGCCGTCATAATCAATGTATTGGCGCGTTCGCTATCCATGCCTGAAAGCTCAACCAACTCATCCACAGCCAAGTCCGCCAAATCATCTTGAGTGGTGATGCCCTTACCCGCCAAAGTACGCGCGGTTTGCTCATCCATACCTTCAAGTTTGAGCAAATCTTCGATGCCATGCTCAACTTTTTCTTCGCTAACAATCGCTGCCGTCAACAATGCGTTGCGTGCGCGGCTGCGTAATTCTTCTACGGTCGCCTCATCAAAAGATTCAATCTCCAGCATTTCTTCCAACGGCACGTAAGCCACTTCTTCTAACGTGTTAAAACCTTCTTGAACCAAAATATCCGCGACTTCTT
>CANFCA010000172.1 GCA_947445045.1 Gallionellaceae bacterium | reverse complement strand
TATCCATTTGCGCTTGGATGTAGATGGCCACATCACGCTTGGGCAATAACGCTTCTGCCTGCTGCCACAATTGTGCTTCTACTTTTTTATTACCCGTCCAATCCGAAATTCCGCAATATCTTGCCAACACCCGCTTAACGTTGCCATCCAATATGGCGCGATGCTGGTGAAAAGCCAACGCACAAATCGCAGCTGCGGTTGAACGTCCTATACCTGGCAAGGCAATGATGTCATCGAATACTTGCGGGAATTCGCCGCGATGTTTTTCCGCGATGAGTTGCGCGGCACGATGAAGATTGCGCCCTCTGGCGTAATAGCCCAACCCGCTCCAGTGCGCTAATACTTGCTCTTCAGTGGCAGCAGCTAGCGCAGCGATGGTTGGAAATGTTGCAACGAAGCTTTGGTAATAGGGAATGACAGTGATAACCTGCGTCTGCTGCAACATGATCTCGGAGAGCCATACACGGTATACATCCGCACCCTGCCATGGCAAATCATGGCGACCTTGAGTGCGTTGCCAAGTAATTAACCGCTGCGCAAAACTCGCTTTTTTGGCAGCCACTACTTGAACATTCCCTTGAGACTATTCTTGAGTTGATCTTGAATTTGCGTTTTCACTTCTTCTTTTTTAACTTCAACTTTTTGCTTAACTGCTTCTTTCACCACTTCAACTTTTTGTTGTGCTGCCACTTTCGCCGCCTCTACCTTTTGCTTGGCTTCATCACTCACCATCGCATTAAAATCTAAGCCATATTTCAATTCAATAAAAGGGCCGCTAACCCGCACTGGCACAGTCACTCCGCGTACACTATCTTGCCCGCCCTGCCCCTCCAAGGTTTTTGCCAACGTCGCTTTAGCAAGATAGTTGATGCTGTCATTGCCGATGTTGATGTCGCCGTTGCCACTCAAACGCAGCAGCGGTGATTTCATCGACAAGTCATCGTTATGTGCAATGCCATTCGTCACTTTGAAGCTTGCCTTCAATTCACTGAAATCCGTTTTCTCCTCTTTATTGGCAGACTGACTTTGTGATTTAGCGCCTAATAGATTTTTCGCATCGCGCATTTTTTTCGCAATGTTGATGCCTTTAATCGCACCATCCACAAGGTTTAACGAGAGGCTGCCATTCGCGGACTTCTTCATTTCGCTAATCATATTACCTTGCAAAACGAGATTAATACCAACATTTCCTTTGCCTTCCAGCGTATCAAAATTCGCCGCATCTCTTCCCAAGGTCGCCACGTTTACATTGTTCAAATTTTGATTGATGTGAATGATAGGCACAGTCTGCGCATTGATACTGAGACTGCCGTTCGCGTGACCTTGATACAAATTTGCCGACAGCGGATTCACATTCACCACGCCATTTTTCGCTTGCACATCCACACGCAGCTCGCTCGATTTTACGTTCATTATTTTTAATGCACCTAAGCGCAAGCTGCCGTCGATATTGAGCTTGCGTAAACCAGACAAATCAAGCGGCGATTCTGGTTCAGCGGCTTTAGTTGGCTCAGCAGTTGCTTTAGGCAAATACAAATCTGCGTCAAGCTGATCTAACTCAACATCGAATTTAATCGCAGGTTGCGCAAAATTACTCACGCCGACGTTAGCTTTAATCTGACTTTGCAACAAACCGCCCGAAAAGTTCGCTTGCACATTTTGCTTGAGCACGTCGATTTGTACATTGCCTTTCATCTCACTACTCACTGATTTATTCGGCAACTTATCTCCTGTGGCATTCATCGCCACGTTCAGCTCATTCAAATTAAATTGCTGCGTTTTAAAATTACCCGATATCTGCCCACTGGTTTTAATTTTGAATGCTTGTTCAGCTTGCTTCACATCCACATCTAATGTCAGCCCGCCAATCTTGAACGATTGCGCATTGCCTTCTAGTTTAGGCATATTGAGCGCGGCAATGATGTTGCCGAGAGCCGCTTGTATATTGGCGTTCAGAGCAATGTTTTCGCCGAAGAATTTATCGCTAGTCATGCTCAATACGGGCACATCAAGCTTAGCTTCAAACTTTTCCTGGGGTTTTTCACCACTCGCATTCAGCGTAAATTTCTGCGCACCAAATTCATTTTTCGCCAAATCTGCATTCGCATCTCCGTTGGCTTTCACCTTCAAATCACTTATGTCGAGTGCTGTTCCGGCCATCTGGAAATTCATATCTTGCAAACGATATTGCTGCCTATCTAAATCAAAAATCAGCTTAGTTTTCAGTTGCGTCGTGATGTTTAACTTAGGTTGATTTGCTTGTACGCCCATCGACAAATCAATCGCGCCGGTTACACCATTAGCAATCCGTCCTGTCTTAAGCGCTAAATTTTCAATCGCGTATTGCGCGCCACTTAATTCATCGTGATACGTTAAATGAGTGTTGGTAACAGACACAGCAGCAATGTCGAATTTGACCTGTTGATTATCTTGCGGGCTAGATGAATTTTTGTCCTGACTGAGCAAATCATCAATGTTCTTTGTGCCATCCTTATACTTAACCAAAGTGGCTTGCAGCCCACTTAACGACACCTCATCCACCACCACTTGTTTGCGCAGCAGTGGCATAAATGCCAGCGAAACCCGCGTGGAATCTATCGATGCAAACTCTTTATCGCTATTGAATTCGGACAGCGACACCTTGCTCAAATTCGCACCGATGTTAGGGAAGAAAGACAGCTTGATGTCGCCATCCAAATGCAGGTTGCGTTGCTTGCTTTCCTTCACCATTTGAATAATTTTCGCTTTGTAGTCGTTGGGATTAAACGTCGCCACTAAGTACGCAACACTCGCCACGCCTAGTCCAACCACACCAGTTATTCCCAGCAAAGCAGCCTTCAAAATCTTATTCATATTCGTCTCGCAAATGGCAGGCGCGGATTATAGCGGATGGCTATGCAACTTATCTCTCGCAAGCTTATCCAAGCTCACGCTTGAATCACCACGTGTATCATGGGAAAATAGCAACGCGTTTCAACTTTAATCAGGATTATCTTAATGTCATTATTAAAAAGCCTTACTCAACTGAGTTTCTTTATGTCTTTAGGTATTTTTAGTGCAACAGCGCTTGCTCAAACTACACCCGTAGAGCCTTACCAGCACAGTGCGCAATCTAGCGAGTCCTGCGACTCGTGCCACACGAAGAACCGTGTGGATGCTTTTAACGCAACCAAGGCTAATGATTGTCAGGAGTGTCACACGACTAAGCCAGACAATGCGGTCGTGCAAGTTGCTGAAAAAACCTTTAACGATCCGTATGCCAACAAATTGCATATCGAGCCGCCACCTGAAGCAACGACCGGCATGAGTGTGCCAATGTATTACGATGAAACGCGCATCGGTAAAGAGCCGCACAAAATGATGCCCGTTCCAGCAGGTAAATTTTTACGCGGCACAAACAATCGCTTACCGGATGAAGGTCCGCAATATACTGCCGAGACTAAAGCATTTTTAATTGATCAATACGAAGTCACTAACTTGCAATACAAGCAATTTATTGACGCAACTAAGCGTAAATCACCCAATCATTTCCGCAATCGCACCTACCCTGACGGCAAAGTGGATCACCCTGTAGTATTCGTCTCATGGAACGATGCACACGACTATTGTGCTTGGGCTGGCAAGCGTTTGCCTACCGACATTGAGTGGGAAAAAGCCGCGCGTGGCACAGAAGATGATCGGGATTTTCCGTGGGGTGATACGTTTGATGTAACCAAAGTCAACTCTCCCGTACGCTGGAAGTCGCTGCATTTAGAAGGTGACACCATGCCAGTCGGCTCGCTGGAGGCTGGCAAAAGCCCTTACGGCTTGTACGACATGTCTGGTAACGTGTGGGAATGGACGGATTCGTGGTACACGCAATACCCAGGCAATACGTGGGCTAGTGAAAATTACGGTGAATTGTATAAAGTACTCAAAGGCGGCTCGTGGTGGGATTGTTCATATTATCAGTGCGGTGTTTCCGCACCGGTATTTAACCGCAGCTATTTCAAACAAAGTGTAAAAAATTCTAGTTTCGGATTCAGGTGCGCTAAAGATGATAATTAAAAATATAGTAAGTGGTTT
>CANFCA010000171.1 GCA_947445045.1 Gallionellaceae bacterium | reverse complement strand
TAAAGCTGGTAGCTGGTAGCACAGCGACTTGCCACCACCCGTCGGCATCAACACCAACGCATCTCCACCTGCGACAACATGCTCAACGATGGCTTGTTGCGCACCACGGAATGCGCTGTAGCCAAACGTGTCGCGAAGGGTTTGCTGGGTGGTGCTGGGATTCATAAATTGTGGCATCCCATTACCGTCTTCGATTTTTTTAAAGACGAACCGACTTCAAACATTATGAATCGATTCAATACACGGCTTAACCGAGTTGCTGTCCATGCTCACGCGTAGCGTGAAACTGCACCTTAGTCCAGCGCTCCTGCGCAAGGCGCAAATTCACGCCCGTGTCGGCAAGGTACGCGTAGTTGCCATCCACGTCTTTTGCCAAGCGACTTTGATTGGCTTTGACGAATTCGTTGAGGTGGTTATTGTCAGCGCAAGTGACCCAACGCGCGGTGTGTATGCCGGCACGCTCAAATACGGCATCCACGCCATACTCAGCTTTGAGGCGATGTTCAACCACTTCAAATTGCAATTGTCCGACTGCGCCGATGAGCAAGGTGTTGTCCACCAAAGGTGCGAACACTTGCACCGCGCCTTCTTCGCCTAGTTGGCGCAAGCCTTTTTCTAATTGCTTGGCTTTCATCGGGTCGCGCAGGCGCGCGCGACTAAATAATTCCGGTGCAAAATAGGGGATACCTTTGAAAGTAAGCGCCTCACCTTCGGTGAGCACATCACCGATTTGTAGCTGACCGTGATTGTGTACGCCGATGATGTCACCTGCATAAGCTTCGTCCATGCGCGTGCGTTCATTGGCCATGAATGTTACTGCATTCGCCAGTTTCATATCTTTGCCCGTGCGGCGATGTTTAACTTTCATGCCTGATGAATATCGACCAGAACACACACGCAGAAAAGCGATGCGGTCACGATGATTCGGATCCATGTTGGCTTGTATCTTGAACACAAAACCCGTGAATGCTGCTTCGGTCGGTTGCACAATGCGCACATCTGTTGCGCGAGGCAACGGCGCAGGTGCCCAATCGACCAAGGCGCGCAGGATTTCGCGCACACCAAAGTTGTTCACGCCAGAGCCAAAAAACACGGGGGATTGCTGACCTTTGAGAAACTCCTGCAAATCAAATGATGCACCCGCGCCCATCACCAGTTCAGTTTCGCCGCGCATAGTCTGCATCTCGCTTGGTGCTTCTTGTGCCATCTGCTCGATGTCCGCGCCGCACAACACTTCCACATCCTGATTGGCTTTCTCTTCGCCGGGCGTGAAGCGCAGCACTTCGTCATTCAATAAGTGATACACACCGCGAAAGCGTTTGCCCATGCCGATCGGCCAAGTCACTGGCGCACATTTAATTTTCAGCACCGATTCGATTTCATCCAACACCTCTAATGGATCACGCACTTCGCGATCCATTTTGTTGATGAAGGTGATGATAGGCGTGTTACGCAAGCGGCACACTTCCAGTAGTTTAATGGTTTGTGCTTCCACACCCTTTGCCGCATCCACCACCATCACGGCAGCATCAACAGCTGTCAGCACGCGATAGGTGTCTTCAGAAAAATCCTGGTGACCCGGTGTGTCGAGCAGGTTGATGACGCAATCATCAAAAGTGAATTGCATCACCGAGCTTGCCACGGAAATGCCGCGCTGCTTCTCGATTTCCAGCCAATCGGAAGTCGCGTGACGACCACTCTTGCGCGCCTTTACCGTACCCGCCATCTGAATCGCACCACCGAATAGCAACAGCTTTTCAGTGAGCGTAGTTTTACCTGCATCAGGATGAGAAATGATCGCGAAGGTGCGTCGGCGTTTTACCTCTAGCACAATGTCATCAGAACTTGCTGAAGCGGTGCTAATATCTTCCATTGATGAGTTCATGTGGATTGAGTACGTTAAACATAAAACAAAAAGGCTCGCTAGAATTTAGCAAGCCTTTTAATTTAATCAATCAAAACTTCCTGATTGATTTTGCATGCTCGCGCACACGAAATTTGGTGGCCCGGGGCGGAATCGAACCACCGACACAAGGATTTTCAATCCTCTGCTCTACCGACTGAGCTACCAGGCCATTATTACGTTTTTCGCCTGCCTTAATAAAAACGGCTAACTCGCGAAGCCGCGCATTATACCGATAACGCGCTAAATGACAAACCCCGCCGTAGCGGGGTTTGCTTATTCCTACTTTGAACCATAGCGAGCGAACTCACAGTGGGCTCAATTACATCATGCCGCCCATACCGCCCATGTCACCACCGCCCATGCCGCCAGCAGCTGGTTTGTCTTCCGGCAACTCAGCAACCATGCAAGCAGTGGTCAACATCAAACCAGCAATCGACGCTGCGTTTTGCAAGGCAGTGCGTGTTACTTTAGTTGGATCAACTACGCCCATTTCCAACATGTCTGCGTACACGCCCGTTGCTGCGTTGTAACCAAAGTTGCCTTTGCCTTCCAACACTTTATTGATGACGACAGACGGCTCTTCACCTGCGTTAAACACGATTGCGCGCAATGGTGATTCCATGGCACGTAACACGATAGTGATACCTGCATCTTGGTCGTGGTTGTCGCCTTTTAATGCGGCAACTGCAGCCTTAGCGCGCAACAATGCTACGCCGCCGCCAGGTACGATACCTTCTTCAACTGCAGCGCGAGTAGCGTGCAATGCGTCTTCAACGCGGGCTTTCTTTTCTTTCATTTCAACTTCGGTTGCGGCACCAACTTTAATCACTGCAACGCCGCCAGCCAACTTCGCTTTGCGTTCTTGCAACTTCTCTTTGTCGTAGTCGCTAGTTGACTCTTCAGCTTGCTTGTTGATTTGGCTGATGCGACCTTTGATTGCCTCTTCTTTACCCGCGCCATCAATGATGATGGAGTTGTCTTTGCCTACTTCGATACGTTTAGCTTGACCCAATTCAGCGAGGGTAACTTTTTCCAAAGTCAGACCCACTTCTTCAGCGATAACAGTACCACCAGTCAAAATCGCGATGTCTTCCAACATAGCTTTACGACGATCACCAAAGCCAGGTGCTTTAACAGCAACAGTCTTTAGAATGCCGCGAATGTTGTTCACCACTAATGTTGCCAATGCTTCACCATCTACATCTTCAGCAACGATCATCAATGGACGACCTGATTTTGCAACTTGCTCAAGTGCAGGAAGCAAATCACGAATGTTTGAGATTTTTTTGTCGTGCAACAGGATGTACGGATTGTCCATCGCAACCAATTGACGATCTTGGTTGTTGATGAAGTAGGGAGACAAATAGCCACGATCAAACTGCATACCCTCAACGATATCCAATTCATCTTCCAAACCAGTGCCATCTTCAATCGTAATCACGCCTTCTTTGCCAACCTTGTCCATCGCAGCAGCAATTTTTTCGCCGATTACGGTGTCAGAGTTTGCAGAAATACTACCCACTTGTTCGATTTCTTTATTAGTCGTGCATGGCTTTGACATTGCTTTTAGTTCAGCAACAGCTGCAATCACCGCCTTGTCGATACCTCGCTTCAAATCCATAGGATTCATGCCGGCAGCAACAAATTTCATGCCTTCTTGAACGATAGATTGGGCCAACACCGTTGCGGTTGTTGTGCCGTCACCTGCCACGTCAGAAGTTTTTGAAGCGACTTCCTTAACCATCTGCGCGCCCATGTTTTCAAACTTGTCTTTCAGTTCGATTTCTTTTGCCACAGACACACCATCTTTGGTAATCGTTGGTGCGCCGTATGAGCGATCCAACACCACGTTACGACCCTTAGGGCCCAAAGTCACTTTAACTGCATCAGCCAAAATGTTTACACCAACCACCATCTTTGCACGCGCTGCGTCGTGAAATTTTACGTCTTTTGCTGCCATGATTTTTCTCCTGAATATCTAAAATTGATTACGCTTCAACGATGCCGATGATGTCATCTTCACGCATCGTCATATACTCATCGCCGTTCATTTTGAAGGCTTGACCTGCATATTTGCCGAACAACACGCGGTCGCCGACTTTGACATTCATAGGCTGCAACTTGCCGTCATCACTCATCTTGCCGTTACCGACAGCGATG
>CANFCA010000170.1 GCA_947445045.1 Gallionellaceae bacterium | reverse complement strand
GTTTCGCGGGTTCGATAATTTCCTTGTTCATGTCCAAGTGGTCGGCAAAGCGCATGGTGGGTGCGCAAGTGATAGAAAATCCAGTTGATCCAACAGAGCGTTGGCTGGTCGAAACGGTGAAGCGCCAAGCGCTCTCAGCGGGTATAGGTATGCCGGAAGTGGCGATTTACGAGGCACCCGATGTGAACGCGTTTGCCACAGGTTGGAATCGTAACAATGCGTTGGTGGCGGTGAGTCGCGGCTTGTTGGATAACATGAGCAAGGACGAAGCAGAGGCCGTACTCGCGCATGAAATCAGCCACGTGGCAAATGGCGATATGGTCACCTTGGCCTTGATACAAGGCGTAGTGAACACCTTCGTGATTTTCTTCTCCAAAATTATCGGTCATTTTGTTGATCGTGTCATACTTAAAAATGACGGGCGCAATGGCCCAGGCATCGGTGCTTTTGTGACTGAAATCGCCGCGCAAATGGTGTTAGGCATATTAGCGAGCATCATCGTCATGTGGTTCTCACGCCAACGTGAATTTCGTGCCGACGCAGGTGGCGCAACTTTGGCAGGTCGTGAAAAAATGATCGCCGCGTTAGAACGGCTGAAAATGAACCACGAACAAGCCTCGTTGCCCAAACAAATGGCGGCATCGGGTATTTCTGGTGGCAGTGCGATGGGTAAACTATTTATGACCCATCCACCGTTAGGTGAACGGATTGCAGCATTGCGCGCAGCAAGTTGAATAACGAGTCATGAACGAGGCTTATCCAAAACGTTTCTTTGATGGAATGGGGTTGGTTTCGTTGCTGGATACCCAGCAACGCTTCCAGCGTGTTTAATGAACCGCCGTATGCGGAACCGCACGTACGGTGGTGTGAGAGGGCGACGGAGGTAACTCCGCCCCCTACTCGATGTGTTTTAGGGCGTTTCTATGGGCTGCGCAGCAACGGGGCTGGAAGCCGCTACTGGTATGGGTTCGCTATCCACTTCTTCGTCATATCTTACACGTGGTGGGTTGCCGTCATACACTTGGTTGATGCGACGTTGCAGGTACGCGTCACGGATAAATTCATACGGGTCTAGCATCGCGTCATCCAACACTTTTTCTTGATTGAGCAGTTCAGCGCGGTGGTTGATGCCTTCACCTAAGTAAACTTGGTTGCGCGTTTGTATGTCTTGAATTTGCTTGGTCAGGCTGGGGAAGGTATCGACATAGCGACCAATGCTATCACGTACTGAGCTGGGGCCAAGGATAGGTAGCATGAGGTATACCCCATTGCCCACGCCCCATTTGCCAAGCGTTTGACCGAAGTCTTCATCGTGTTTTTTGAGCGGTCCAATTGAAGCAACATCAATTAATCCGTATATGCCGATGGTTGAATTGACCAAGAAGCGCGTGCCATCCGATGCGGCTTGAAGGAGTTTGAGTTGCAACACATCGTTGACGGTGACGACGACATCATCCAAATTGGAAAAGAAATTCGATACCATCATTTTGCCGACGGAGGGCATAACCTTGCTATAGCCTTGTGCGACGGGTTTAACTACAGCTTTATCAATGCTGTTGTTGAATTTGTAAATGCTGCGATTAAGCGGCTCAAGAGGATCGGCAGGGTTGTGAGCATTGGCGCATCCTGAGAGTACCACGACAGCGATGAGTAAAAAAATGTGAGTACGATTCATATTTGTATGACTGATAAGTGCTTATTGTGTAAGTGAAGCGGGTTAGCTGAGGGGGCGTTCAGGCGGCGCTAAGTCACCCGTATGAAATTTAAAGCTACCCGTTTTACGATCCGCAAAATAATGTTGTAAGGTGAATTTTATGGGGCGAAATGCGAGGGTGTCCCACGGAATATCTTGCTCGTTAAACAACGCCACTTCCAAACTTTCTATTCCGGGTGAAAAATCAAGATTGAGTAATTTGGCACGGAACAATAGATGTACTTGGTTAATGTAAGGCAGGTTGTACATTGAATACAATTCAATAATGTCTACTTGCGCATTGGCTTCTTCTAAGGTTTCGCGTGCGGCGGCTTCAGGTGTGGTTTCGCTGTTTTCCATAAAACCAGCGGGCAGTGTCCATAGCCCATAGCGCGGTTCGATAGCACGACGGCACAACAAAATTTTATCTTCCCATACAGGTATCGAGCCGACTATCAGCTTGGGATTTTGGTAATGAATTTCACCGCATGTCGTGCATACATGGCGCGTGCGATTGTCATCAGGCGGAATCTTTTGCGTGACGGCTGCACCGCACAGGCTGCAAAAATTCATGGTGGGAAGCGGGTTCACAGCTGCTTAGTTTTTTGATGTAACAACGGCTTGCGGGAAATTTTTATCCAACACACGTTGAGTGTCATCACGCAATGCTTTCAAGCCCATTGCGTCATAGCCCTTCACCATGATGATGAGCGCGTCGCGTGTGGAGAGCGTGTTGGGGTAAAGCGATAGCACTTCTTTCGCGCGGTTTACCGCCGCAATGTGCGCGCCACGGCGCAAGTAATAGCTTGCCACATGGACTTCATATTTTGCGAGCGCATTCACCAGATATTGCATTCGCAAAATTGCGTCGGGCGCATATTTACTTTTTGGGAATCGTGCAATTAAATCTTTGAAAGCGGTAAAAGAATCTTGCGCGGCTTTCGGGTCGCGTTCGGTAGGGTCTTCACCGCTAATCGAGCTAAACATATCGTTATCACCATTAAAGCGCGCCAAGCCCTTTAAGTAATAGGCGTAATCAACGTGCGGATTATTGGGGTACTGTTTGATAAAGCGTTCAGCCGCTGAAATCGAGGCATCGACTTCATTTTTCTTGTAATAAGCGTAAGCGATTTCTAACTGCGCTTGTTGTGCATAGCGACCATACGGGTAGTGCGATTGCAGCGATTCAAAAGATTTAACGGCTTCGTCATAGCTGCCGTCATCTAGGCTTTTTTGCGCCTCTTTGTACAACTCTTCGACCGAGGCTTTTGCTTCGACGACGGCCTTCTCTGCGGCTGTGCTGCCGATGGTCTTTGTTCCATTCGTGCCACATGCAACTAACGTAAGTAGTAAGAATAAGGCTAAACTATGGCGCATGACTGAATCCGAAAAAAATATGCCCGATTATAGCAAAGCCAAGCCACTCAACGCCCATGAAGTGATAGACGAAGTTGATCTTCTCGCGGAAAGCCCTGAACTCGAGACCCTGCATTTCGTTATTCCTGATGAATATGCTGGCTTGCGGCTCGACCAAGCCCTTGCAAAGCTGTTGCCTGAATATTCGCGCAGTCGTTTGCAAGAGTGGGTTGTCCAACAACAAGTAACGGTGAATGGTGAGTTTGCCCTTTCTAAACAAAAAGTTTGGGGCAGCGAAACCGTGGAGGTGTTGCCGCAGCTGCATTCTTCCGAGCAACCGTATCTGGCGGAAGACATTGCGCTGGATATTGTTTATGAAGACGATGCATTGATGGTGGTTAATAAACCTGTCGGTTTGGTTGTACATCCAGGTAGTGGTAACTGGGAAGGCACGCTGCTCAACGCTTTGTTGCATTACTCGCCGCAGTTGGAGGATGTGCCGCGCGCTGGCATTGTGCATCGGCTGGATAAAGACACCAGCGGTTTGATGGTCGTGGCGAAAACGCTTATCGCGCAAACTGCGCTGGTGCGTCAGTTAGAAGAACGCAGTGTGAAGCGTGAATACTTGGCTTTGGTGCATGGTGAACTACTGCACGGTGGCATGATTGATTTGCCGATAGGCAGACACCCCAGCCAGCGAGTGAAAATGGCGGTGGTGGAAGACGGGAAACCTGCGGTGACGCATTACCAAGTTGAAATAAAATTCCCCAGTTGTACGCTGCTGCGCTGCCGTTTGGAAACGGGGCGCACTCATCAAATTCGTGTGCATCTGTCGCATCTTAAATTCCCGTTAGTGGGCGATAGTATCTACATCAAAGGCGCACAAAAATGCGTGCCACAATTGCGGACATTGCTGAATAGTTTTCCACGTCAAGCTTTGCACGCTACTCGTTTGGCACTCAGTCACCCGATCAGTGGTGAATTGATGGAGTGGCATGTGGCGATGCCGCAAGATATGCAGCAATTACTGCGGCAAATTCAAG
>CANFCA010000169.1 GCA_947445045.1 Gallionellaceae bacterium | reverse complement strand
TTTTGGGTAAACATTTTTTTGTTACGCCTTCCGATAGTCTCGCCATTCTCGCGGCCAATGCGCAATTGATACCTGCCTACAAGCAAGGATTGGCGGGCATTGCGCGCTCTATGCCCACTAGTGAGGCAGCGGATCGTGTGGCAAAAGCTCTCGGCATTCCTTGCTATGAAACACCGACTGGTTGGAAATTTTTCGGCAACTTGATGGATGCAGGCAAGGTGACGTTGTGTGGCGAAGAGAGTTTCGGCACGGGTTCGAATCACGTTCGTGAAAAAGACGGACTGTGGGCAGTGTTGTTCTGGCTCAATATCCTTGCTGCTCGCAAGCAGTCTGTTGAGACGATTGTGCTGGAGCATTGGGCGCGTTTTGGTCGCAATGTCTATTCGCGGCATGACTATGAAGGGATCCCAGCCGAAGCAGCAAACGGCGTAATGAAATTATTACGTGATAGTTTTGATACATTGAAAGGTGCTCAATTCGGGCATTTGCAAGTGAGGTTATGTGACGACTTCAGCTATACCGACCCTGTGGATGGCAGCATCAGTACGGGGCAAGGTGTACGCATCTTGTTCACCGATGGTTCACGTATCGTGTTTCGTTTGTCAGGTACGGGAACAGAAGGCGCGACACTGCGCATTTATTTGGAAAGCTTTGAGCCGGATGTTTCTCAACATCATCTCGATGCACAAGTCGCGCTCGCCACCTTGATTAGCATCGCGTTACAAATTTCAGAATTGCGCAAACGCACGGGGCGCGAAGCACCGACAGTGATTACCTAAGCGGCTATAATTGCGACCATTTAATGTTAAAGCTCCGTTCGCACTGAGCTTAGGGCATAGCCCGAAGTCGAAGTGTGTAGTTAATGTTTCGACTTCCCGGCAAAGTTCGCTGCTACGCTCAACACGAACGGTTCTAGTATTTAAGGCTTACGCATTCAACTGATGGAGAGCAACATGGCAAACCGAAAAATTATTCAAACCCCCGATGCGCCTGCTGCGATCGGCACGTATTCGCAAGCGATTAAAGTTGGAGACACCGTTTATCTGTCAGGGCAAATCGGGCTCGACCCGGGCATCATGCAAATGGCCGATGGCATTGAAGCGCAGATTCATCAAGTTTTCCAAAATTTGCGGGCGGTAGCGAGTGCCGCCGACAGTAGCTTTGACGATTTGGTAAAACTGAACGTCTATCTCACTGACCTTGGACATTTCAATAAGGTAAATGAAATCATGGCGAGCTACTTCCGCCAGCCTTATCCAGCAAGGGCTGCGGTGGGTGTGGCAGCATTGCCACGTGGCGCATTGGTGGAAATGGATGGCGTGTTGGTGGTGCAAGATTAAATTGTATTGGCTAACTTAGCTAAGTGAGGATAAAATCCTGCTACTAAGTTAAAAATGTCGTAAGGAGATAGCCATGCAATGCAATATGCTAGAAGCTAAAAACCAGCTTTCAAAATTGGTGCAAGCCGCGCTGGCGGGTGAAGAGGTGGTGATTGCCAACAAAGGCGTGCCAGTTGTCAGGCTGGTTAAAATGGGCGCACAAGATTTCACTCGCAAGCCTGGTGCGTGGTCTGCCTTGCCAAAAGCCAAGGCGGATTGGGATAGCCCTGCCACCAATGCCGCGATTGCCGCGTCACTCATCGGCGAGACATTGCTGTGAAACGCTATCTGCTCGATACCCACTTGGTTTACTGGTGGATGACAGCAGATGCCCGCTTGGGCAAAGTCACGCAACGCATCATTGCCAAATCCGAAATCGTTGTGAGTGCGGTGAGCGTGTGGGAAATGGTGCTGAAAAACACCAAGGGAAAACTGCCCTTACCGCAAGGCTCAATCACCGAGCAACTTGCAGAACAAGGATTCATCATTTTGCCGATTTTGCCGCGCCATATCGAGGCGGTGCGAAATTTACAATGCGCACACCCAGACCCGTTTGACCGACTATTGATTGCGCAGGCGCGCGATGAAAAACTCACGCTGCTGACACGTGACGCGGCGATACTTGGGTTAAGTTTGGATAGCGTGGCGGAAGGGTAAGAGATGAATATTGGTGCATTCCTAAAATCCTTCCAGCCACATGCAAGTCCGATTCCACTTGTGGAAAAGCTTCGTAGTGGTTTGGCAGGGGGAGTGGCAATATTGATACTGGCTTGGGTGCTGCATTATTTACCGCAGCATGCTTATCCGTTGTTAATGCTGGGTTCGATGGCGGCCTCTGCGGTATTGTTGTTTGCCGCACCGCACAGCCCTTTTTCGCAACCTTGGAATTTGGTAGGTGGGCACAGCATTTCTGCAATCGCGGGATGGATGTGCTGCTTGTTCATTCCCGAACCCATCATGGCTGCAAGCATTGCCGTAGGCACAGCAATATTCTTGATGTATGTGTTGAGGTGTCTGCATCCACCCGGCGCAGCAACTGCATTGACGCTGGTGTTAAGCAGTGCGCAATTTTCTGTTATGAGTTGGCAATGGGTAGGCGAAATCGTAGTTGTGAATGCGGGAATCATGTTGCTGTTGGCGTTGCTCATCAACAATGTATTGCCTGGTAGAAAATATCCCGTGGCATTCAGTATAAGCACGCAACCCAAAATCATACCCAGTGTTATTCCGCAACAAACGGATATTGAATGGGCACTTACGCAGATGGATAGCGTGATTGATGTCAGTCTAGAAGACCTCACCGAAATTTATACAACTGCGCAAAATCGAGCGACTGACCGTTACGAAGCTGCACAGAAAAAACTCTGAATTGAGCATCCCCGCAAAAATTTCTCCTGTCACTTTGGCGAAACTAGCCAAGCTCGGCATTCATCATCGCGCTGATTTGTTGCTGCATCTGCCGTTGCGCTATGAAGACGAAACGCATCTCAGCCCTATCGGCACCGTGCAAGTGGGTGAAACAGTACAGGTGCAAGGTCTGATCGAGCACAGCGAAATCATGTTTCGTCCACGCCGTACTTTGGTGTGTCGCTTGCAAGATAACGGTGATGAGTTGTATCTGCGCTTCCTGAATTTCTATCCCAGTCAACAAAAGCAACTCGCGGAAGGCAAGCAGATACGCGCCATTGGTGAGGTACGTATGGGCTATTACGGACTGGAGATGGTGCATCCAAAATGCCGTGCGGTGGATGATGAAACGCCGCTGCAGCAAAGCCTCACGCCGGTTTATCCGACCACGGCTGGGCTGTCGCAAATCACCTTGCGCAAGTTCATTAGCAACGCACTCGATGTCGTGCCGCTCACTGAAACGTTGCCAGAATCACTGCTTAAAAAATTGCAACTGGCGAACTTCGGCGACAGCCTTAAACTTCTGCACAATCCGCCGCCAGACATTTCAGCGACTACGCTGGAAGCGCGCAATCACCATGCTTGGCGACGCATCAAGTTTGATGAATTATTGGCACAGCAACTCTCAATGCGGATACATCATCGTGAACGAAATTTGCGCATTGCACCCGCGCTTGCCGCAAAGAATAAGCTGACCAAAAAACTGATTAATGCCCTGCCATTTGCGCTGACTAAATCGCAGCAAAAAGTATTTACCGAAATCAGTCACGATCTCGCCCATGCGCATCCGATGCAGCGGCTGTTGCTCGGCGATGTGGGCAGTGGTAAGACTATTGTTGCAGCGCTGGCAGCGTTGCAGGCGATTGAAAATGGCTATCAAGTTGCCTTTATGGCACCCACTGAAATTCTTGCCGAGCAACATTTCATCAAGCTGAATGAATGGTTGATTCCACTAGGTTTAGAGCCAGTGTGGCTATCTGGCAGTTTGAAAAAAAAGGACAAGACCGCAGCGATAGAACGCATCGCACAGGGCACGACGCAAATTGCCGTTGGCACGCACGCGCTGTTTCAATGCTCTGTCGAGTTCAATAAGCTCGGCTTGGTAATTGTGGATGAACAACATAAATTCGGCGTGCAACAACGGCTTGCGTTAAAAAATAAAGGCGCAGAGCCGCATCAGCTGATGATGAGTGCAACGCCCATTCCGCGCACCTTGGCGATGAGTTACTACGCCGATTTAGATGTGTCGGTGATAGACGAATTGCCGCCCGGACGCACACCGATTGTGACCAAGCTAGTCAGCGATACG
>CANFCA010000168.1 GCA_947445045.1 Gallionellaceae bacterium | reverse complement strand
CTTAAGGGGGTCGTCATGGATTTACGCAAACTCAAAACATTAATTGAATTAGTAGAAAGCTCAGGCATTGCCGAATTAGAAGTGAGCGAGGGTGAAGAGCGCGTGCGCATTACCCGTACCGTCGCATCTATTCAACAACAGCACTATGCGCCGGCTCCTCAGCTTGCAGCAGCCCCTCTGGTCGTGGCTGCTGCTCCTATTGCCGCTGCTGTTGCTGCCCCAGCCGCAGTAGAAGGTCATGTCGTGAAGTCACCGATGGTAGGAACTTTTTATCGCTCAGCCTCGCCTGGCGCAAAGGCATTCGTCGATGTGGGTCAAAACGTCAACAATGGAGAAACGCTGTGCATTATTGAAGCAATGAAATTGCTCAATGAAATCGAAGCGGATGCGGGCGGTGTCATCAAAGCCATTTTGGTTGAAAATGGTCAGCCTGTTGAGTTTGGTCAGCCATTGTTTATCATCGGATAAGCCATCATGGCCGTCTTTGAACGCAAACCCAAAACCCCAGCTCCGCCGGAGACTCCCATCATGTTCGAAAAAATCCTTATCGCCAATCGTGGCGAAATTGCGCTGCGCATTCAGCGCGCTTGCCGCGAGCTGGGCATTAAAACCGTTGTAGTGCACTCTGAAGCGGATGCCGATGCTAAGTATGTAAAGTTGGCTGACGAGTCTGTTTGTATTGGCCCCGCTGCCTCATCACAAAGTTATTTAAGCATTCCAGCCATCATCAGTGCGGCAGAAGTTACCGATGCGCAAGCGATTCATCCTGGATATGGATTTCTGTCAGAAAATGCAGATTTCTCTGAACGTTGCGAGAAGTCGGGTTTCGTCTTCATCGGTCCACGCGCCGAAACCATTCGCATGATGGGCGACAAAGTCAGCGCTAAAATCGCCATGCGTAAAGCCGGCGTACCCTGTGTGCCGGGTGTGGAAGGGGCATTGCCAGACAACCCCGCAGAAATCATCAAAATTGCCCGCAGCATAGGCTATCCGGTGATTATCAAAGCTTCTGGCGGCGGCGGCGGGCGCGGCATGCGCGTGGTTCATACTGAAGCTGCATTAGTCAATGCAGTCAACATGACACGCGCTGAAGCACAGGCTGCCTTTAACAATCCCATGGTTTACATGGAAAAGTTTTTAGAGAATCCTCGCCACATTGAATTTCAAATATTAGCCGATCAGCATGGCAATGCGGTGTATCTGGGTGAGCGCGATTGCTCTATGCAGCGTCGCCATCAAAAAATTATCGAGGAAGCACCCGCTCCTTTGCTCAACCCTAGACTACGCAACAAAATTGGTGAGCGCTGCGCGGAAGCGTGTCGCAAGATTGGTTACCGTGGCGCAGGTACGTTTGAGTTTTTGTATGAAAACGGTGAGTTTTTCTTCATTGAAATGAACACGCGAGTACAAGTTGAGCACCCCGTATCAGAAATGATTACGGGTATCGACATCGTGCAACAACAAATCAAAATTGCTGCAGGCGAGAAATTATCCTTCAGGCAGAAGGATATTCAATTCAAAGGCCACGCCATCGAATGCCGTATCAATGCTGAACATCCCTATAAATTTACGCCCTCACCGGGACGCATCACCGTGTGGCATCCACCCGGCGGCCCTGGCATCCGTGTTGATTCACATGTTTATGCCAACTATTTTGTACCCCCTCACTACGATTCGATGATCGGCAAAATCATTGCCTACGGCGATACACGCGAACAAGCCATGGCACGTATGCGCACGGCTCTATCAGAAATGGCGGTAGAAGGAATCGAGACCAATACCGCGCTTCATCGCGAGTTGTTGCAAGATGCAGCATTTATGCGCGGCGGCACGAGCATTCATTATCTTGAAGAACGTCTCGCCGAGCGCAGTAAAGCAAAGTAGATGCCTTGGTTAACACTCATTGTTGACAGCGAAGCATCTCATGCAGAGGCATTAAGTGAAGCGCTTTTAGAACTCGGCGCTTTATCGGTAGATTTGCTGGATGCTGATGCCGACACACCCGATGAGCAAGCGATATTTGGTGAACCTGGCGAACCGCCACCTGGTGTGTGGCAACACAACCGTGTCAGTGCGATGTTCGATGATGACAAAGATGTACGCGCTATTTTGGCAAACGCAATTGCGCAAATCGGCCTCGAAAAACTTCCTGAATACCGTATTGAAACGTTAGCCGATAACGATTGGGTGCGCCTGACGCAATCACAATTCGAGCCTATCCCTATTTCACCACGCCTATGGATAGTGCCAACTTGGCACACGGCGAGTGACCCGACTGCCATCAACATCGTACTCGATCCAGGCTTGGCGTTTGGCACGGGCAGCCATCCCACCACGCGTTTATGTCTGCGTTGGCTGGATCAAAATTTGCAAGGTGGCGAAAGCGTACTGGACTACGGCTGTGGCTCAGGTATTTTAGCCATCGCTGCACTCAAGCTGGGCGCGGCTTGCGCGGTAGGCGTGGATGTCGATAAACAAGCTGTGATTGCCAGCCGCGACAACGCAACAGCAAACCAAGTTAACGAAGTGAAGTTTTATTTGCCTGACGATGCACCTAAAGACAATTATGATTTGGTAGTAGCCAACATCCTCACCAACCCGTTGCGTTTGCTGGCACCCTTGCTGGCAAACGCAACGCGACAAGGCGGTCAAATTGTTTTGTCTGGAATCTTAGAAGCGCAAGCGCCCAGCGTGATGGAAATTTACCAACAATGGTTCGACCTGAATCCACCTATTTTTGAGGATGGTTGGTCGTGTTTATCAGGGCGTAAACGCTTTGGTGACTCTAAAGACTTAAGTTTCTAAGCTAGGCTAGGCGCGAGCAAAAAATTGCGACGCGACATATATTGAATATGTAAGGAGTAATTTTTTGAGAGTAACGCAGCATAGCGACGAAAATTGGGTTTTTAGAGGTGCCATATAAATGCTTGGCACGTCCATTTGCCCTAACTGCGATGCCACCTTCAACATAAACGAAGCGCAACTTGATGCAGCGCTGGGCATGGTGCGTTGCGGACGATGCTTGGAAATTTTCGATTTTCGCATCAGTTATATCGCCAATCAGTCCAATCCGCAGCTTGAACTTCCCATCTTGGATGAACAACCGGAACAGGTTTCGGATGAATCTATTCTCATGCCTGAAGATGATGAACGTATTGGTGCAGCACTTACCGCAGCCCGACACCGTGAAATCTTTGGCGATAGCGAGAACGATTCCGAGTCACATGACGACGACTTGGCCGAAAAGATAAAACATGTCTTAACCGACAATGAACAGGATATTAAAACCCTGTTACCCGTTGAATTTGATGACTTGGAGACACTGCTGCCGGTTGATGAGCATGAGCTAGATTCATCACATGACCCACAACTCACAGATACCGAGCCTGCTGAAACTGAGGCGGAAGAATATCAAGAAGAATATGAGTTTACCGATGAACCTAAGCGCACTTGGCCGTGGGCAGTTGCGTCAGCCTTCTTTTTAATTGCGCTGCTCGCACAAGCAACCTATTTTTTTAGAGTTGAACTTGCAGCGAATTACCCCGCTACTAAACCCATACTAAACAGCTCGTGCGAAGTTCTGAAATGCGTCGTTCCCTTGCCACAAAATGCGAACTTGATGAGCATCGAATCTTCTGGCTTAGAAGACGCACCACTAAACCATCTCATCCTCAACGCGCTCTTGCGCAACCATGCCGCATACGCACAAGCTTACCCCAACTTAGAGTTCACCTTAACTGACACCGAAGATAGCCCGCAAGCGCGACGTATTTTCAAACCCGCCGATTATTTATCATCTACGGATAACGTAGCAACAGGCTTACTGCCGAATCACGAAATCAACATCAAACTCCACCTCGACACCATGGGCATTAAACCATCAGGGTATCGCTTGGTGCTGTTTTATCTTCAGTAGTCAGTTTGTCTGCCACTCCGCTTCAGGTATAATCACCCTGCCGTTTAGACCAATAGGAGAGCGTGTCAGCCAGTACATAAGCTGCGACACCGCCGAAGGCGCAACACCCGTAACCGATCAGGCAAAGGTACTATTGGCGTAGGCAAATCTGGAGAGCGTTGGATCACCAACCACCGAAGG
>CANFCA010000167.1 GCA_947445045.1 Gallionellaceae bacterium | reverse complement strand
GCGTGAGAATGTGCTCGGAATCCACCGTAGCCTTTGGGCAACCGAGTGAAATGAATCCGACTTGGGGAATTTTTTGCGGTGCGTTCATTCAGGGCTTTCAAAATTAAACAGTATTATCTTTAGGAGCGAGCTTGCTCGCGAAGCGCAATCGCGAGCAAGCTCGCTCCTACGTTGCGCCAACCGCAAGGTTGACAAAAAATATCGAGGAGATTCCCAAGGCAATCAACACTACTTGCTCTACGGTATCGCGTAATGCGGTACGTTTATGCAAGCCGGGAATTAGATCGGCTACCGCAACATAGATCATGCTGGCAGCCGCCAAAGCCAATAGAATCGGCACAATGCCTTGCATAGATTGCAGCGCGTAATACGCCAATACGCCACCCACCAAGGTTGCCAAGCTGGACACTAAGTTCAACAACAATGCCTGTGCTTTACTGTAACCGGAATGCAGCAAGATCATAAAATCTCCCACTTCTTGTGGAATCTCATGCGCGATAATCGCCAGTGAAGTAACAATCCCCAATTGAATGTCAGTCAAAAATGCGGCTGCGATAATGATGCCATCGACAAAATTATGGAAGGTATCGCCAACCATTATCATGCTGCCGCTACGGCCATGTGCACCATGTTCAGTTACTTTAGCTTCATGCGGCTCGTGCGCTTCGCAATGATCGTGGTGGCAATGCCGCCAGATGAGTAGCTTCTCTAAGGTGAAGAACAACAAGATTCCGCCCAAAATGGTAGCGCTCAGCACGGTTATATTTGTGCTGAGTTTAATCGCTTCCGGCAGAATCTCTAGGAAAACTGCCCCCAACAATGCGCCAATGGCATAACTAACCAGCGCGTTAACCCAATGGGTGCGCGCATTCAAGGCAAATAGCGCGGCACACATTACACTCAGCGCACCGCCAATTAGGCTGGCTGTCACTATCCACAGCAAAACACTCATGGGAATCATTCAGATAATCAAGGGCGCGGATTATAGCAAAGTCAGTCGTCATACTGGGCTTTAGCATGGCTACACTTGCTTACAAGTTAAATTGAATTATCGTTGTAATATTCCGTCGAAGTATCCTCACAACTTCACTGATCAATTTTGAGTTAGCATGAGAAGATGATGTTGGATGTTTCATGGAAATTTTTGGAGTATGTGCATGTTAAAAAATAAATTGTTTGGGTTTTTTCTGGCTCTCACCGCCACGGCGCAGGCTGCCACGCTGGAAACCGAAGCGCCACCCTTACTATTGCCACAACCCCAACAAATGGAAGCCGCGCACACCAGCGCACGCATCCTCACCCGATATCACTACAAAGTCATGCCTTTGGACAATGCCATGTCCGAGCAAATTTTCAATCGTTACCTCAAATCTCTCGATCCGGAAAAATTATTTTTTACACAGGATGATATAGACCATTTTTCCAGTGCGCGCACCAAGCTCGATGACGCAATTTTCAATGAAGATTTGAAAGTGCCGTTTGCGATTTTCAACCTGTTTGAGCGTCGCATGGTTGATCGTATAAGTTACGCTCGCGACTTGCTTAAAACGGGTTTTGATTTCAATCAAAAAGAAAGTTATCACTACTCACGTAGCAAAGAATCATGGGCACAATCAGAAAATGAAATCCGTGATGTGTGGCGCAAACGTACTAAAAATGATTGGCTGTTATTAAAACTGGCTGGGAAAAAAGACGCTGCAATACGTGAGACGTTAGATAAGCGTTACAGCAAATCACTTGCACACATTTACAAAAATAAAAGTGAAGATGTGTTCCAAATATTTATGGATTCTTACGCCATGTCTATCGAGCCACATACCAACTATCTTGGGCCTAGAGCCTCTGAAGGTTTTGACATTGCGATGAAGTTGTCGCTACAAGGAATCGGTGCAGTATTGGTGGAAAAGAATGAATACACCACCATACGTGAACTGGTGGCAGGTGGGCCGGCTTTATTATCTGGCAAGCTGAACATCGGTGATCGCATCGTAGGTGTAGGACAAGGAAAAGATAGCGTCCCGACTGATGTCGTAGGGTGGCGCATCGACGATACGGTTGACCTGATACGTGGTGCAAAAGACACAGTGGTCGTGCTCGATATCTTGCCCGCAAACGTCAGCTTGGACGGCAAACATAAATTGATTTCGTTGGTGCGTGACAAAATAAATCTTGAAGAGCAGGCTGTCAAAAAATCCATTATCCAAGTAAAAAGCGGGGGGGCAACTCATCAAGTTGGGGTGATTTCATTGCCCGCCTTCTACATGGATTTTGAAGCGCGCAGCAAGGGGGACAAAGATTTTAGAAGCGCAACACGCGATGTATCACATGTTTTGGAAGAGCTTAAAAAAGATAAAGTAGATAGTATCCTCATCGACCTGCGCAACAATGGCGGTGGCTCGTTGAGCGAAGCTATTGAAATGTCGGGGCTGTTTATTGACAAAGGTCCCGTAGTTCAACAACGCAATGCTAACGGCGAAATCAGCGTTCAAAGTGACACAGACTCAGGTGTCGCATGGGATGGCCCTCTAGGAGTATTAATCAACCGCAGCTCTGCTTCAGCATCGGAAATCTTTGCCGCTGCAATGCAAGATTATGGTCGTGCCGTGATTATTGGCGAACCTAGTTTTGGCAAAGGTACGGTACAAACTGTCATCAACCTGGACGAAGTATCCAACAACGATAAAGAAAAATTTGGCGAATTGAAAATGACCATTGCGCAATTTTTCCGCATCAATGGCGGTACGACACAATTGCGCGGCGTTGAACCAGACATCAATTTCCCAACCGCGACAGAAGAAGATGATTTCGGTGAATCAAGCTTCGACAATGCGCTGCCTTGGATGAAAATTGACGCAGCCGATTACAAAACTGCAGGGAATTTAAGCGACTTGCTGCCCTTGCTCGAAACACGCCACGATGCACGCGTCGCAAAAAATAAAGATTTTCAATATCTGGTAGAAGATATTGCAGAATTCAAAACACATCGCAAAACCAACCTTATTTCGCTCAATCTAAATGAACGCCGCAAAGAAAGAGAAAAGCGAGATGCAAAAGAAAAATTGCGTGAAAAAAGTGCTGATGCTAATACTACCGAAACAAAGCACAAGGCAAGGGACGACGGACTACAAGCCAGTGAACGCAGCTTAGAGGACGAAATTGCCGCAGAAAAATCACAGAAAAATGCCAAGGATGTCTTGTTAGATGAAGCCGTACATATTCTGGGTGATGAAGTGGATTTAATTAAAGTTGATAGCAAACTGGCAGCGAATGTGTTGCCAGCGCTTTGAACTCCCTCATTACTGCCGACACGGAATGAGGGAAGTTTTTATAACTGGATTTTTAGTGAAGCCTAAATAATTACACCAACCAGATAAACGTCCCCATTCGCCCCGTCACGCCATCGCGACGATACGAGAAAAATCTTTCTGCATCTTTATAAGTGCAGTAATCACCGCCGTAGATTTGTGCGATGCCCAGCGTATTAAGCCTTAAGCTCGACAGCGCATAAATATCAGCCCGCCATTTACCATTTTGCCCTGCGACAAATGCACCTTCACCTTGCGGGTCAGCGGCAATAAAAATCTCACGCACCTCCGCACCAACCTCAAATGCTTGCTGACTAATGGCGGGGCCTAGCCACGCCATTAAATTTTTTGTCGGCACATTCATCGCTTGTACAGCGGCCTCTATCACGCCTGCGGCTAGCCCTTTCCAACCCGCGTGAACTGCGCCGACAACCGTGCCTTGTTGATCGCATAACAATATGGGCAAGCAATCCGCTGTCATCACCACACACACCGCCGAACGGTGTGTCGCGATGCAAGCATCGGCTTGCGGCAAGCAGCTCGCGCTATCTGCATTCGCCACCACGATGCCGTGTACTTGTTCTAACCAAACAGGTTCGCTTGGCATCAGCGTGTTGAGCAACATTCGATTGCGCGCGACATCTAATGGTGCATCGGCAACATGGCTACCGAGATTGAGACTGTCATAAGGCGCACGGCTGAAGCCGCCTATTCGTGTGGTCTGCAAGGCACGTATATTGGGCGGTGCAGGCCAGTTCGGAATAATCAAATGGTCATGCAGGCTCATCAGCGATTGCCTTAATGTCGCGCAGG
>CANFCA010000166.1 GCA_947445045.1 Gallionellaceae bacterium | reverse complement strand
TCGTGAAGGCGCACCGCTCGACACTTTAGAAACCGAAGGTCAAATGATCCAGCGCGTGATGCCAGACCTGATGGGACTTGGCAACATTCTTGTTATCAACGACGAAGCACACCATTGCTACCGAGAAAAGCCAGATGCCACGGTAGACGGTGAATTAAAGGGCGATGACAAAAAAGAAGCCCAAGAAAATAACGAAGCCGCCCGTTTGTGGATTTCTGGCTTGGAAGCCGTTAATCGCAAACTTGGTGTTGCCCGCGTTCTAGACTTATCGGCAACACCATTTTTCTTGAGCGGCTCTGGCTACGCCGAAGGAACGCTGTTCCCTTGGACGATGAGCGACTTCTCACTGATGGACGCTATTGAATGTGGCATCGTCAAACTGCCGCGCGTTCCAGTTGCCGACAACATTCCTGGCAACGAAATGCCGATGTTTCGCAACCTGTGGGAACACATTCGCGCCAAGATGCCGAAAAAGGGACGAGGCAAGGCCGAAGGACTCAATCCACTCGACCTGCCGACACAACTGCAAACAGCACTAGAAGCGCTTTATGGTCATTATGAAAAGACCTTTGAGCTGTGGGCCAAAGAGAAAATCAGTGTCCCACCCTGCTTTATTGTTGTCTGTAATAACACGTCGGCTTCCAAGCTGGTTTATGACTACATTTCGGGTTTTCAGCGCGAAAATAAAGACGGAACCACCCAGCTTGAATTCGGCAGACTGCCGCTTTTCCGTAATCATGATGAACACGGAAATCAATTAGGTCGGCCACGCACGTTATTGATTGACAGCGAACAGCTCGAATCCGGCGAAGCACTGGATGACAACTTCCGTGGCATGGCGTCAGATGAGATTGAGCGTTTCCGACGTGAAATCGTTGAACGCACGGGCGACTCGCAGGCAGGCCAGAACATCACAGACCAAGATTTATTACGCGAGGTGATGAACACAGTCGGTAAAGCAGGACGTTTGGGCGATTCGATCCGTTGCGTCGTTTCGGTTTCCATGCTCACTGAGGGCTGGGACACCAACACGGTTACTCATGTCCTGGGTGTGCGTGCCTTTGGCACACAGCTACTGTGCGAACAAGTCATTGGCCGCGCGCTGCGCCGCCAATCCTACGAGCTTAATGAAGAAGGCCTTTTTAACGTCGAATATGCCGATGTGCTGGGTATTCCGTTCGACTTCAACGCCAAACCCGTCATTGCTCCACCGCAAAAACCGCGTGAAACCATCCAGGTTAAAGCCATTCGACCAGACCGCGAAGATTTGGAGATCCGTTTCCCCAGAGTCCAAGGCTATCGTGCAGATATGCAAGAAGACCGGCTGACTGCCAAATTCACTGAGGACTCCTTCATGGAGTTAACACCTGATTTGGTAGGCGCAACTGAAACGCGTAACTCAGGCATCATTGGCGATACCGTGGATTTAAATCTGGTTCACACCGGCGATGTTCGCCCGTCTCAAGTGGTTTACGAGTTGACGTCACACTTATTGTTGAACAAGTACCGCGACGCTGAAGGAGAGCCGCAACTGCACTTGTTCGGCCAACTCAAACGCATCGCCCGGCAGTGGCTCGATACTTACTTGGTTTGCAAAGGCGGCACCTACCCAGCGCAGCTCAAATACAAGATGCTGGCGGACATGGCTTGCGAACGTATTACTGCCGGCATCACGCGCGCCCTGGTCGGGACTCGCCCCATTAAGGCCGTGCTCGACCCCTTTAACCCAACGGGTAGCACGGCACACGTCAGCTTTAATACCTCAAAGACCGAGCGCTGGGAAACAAGCTCCAAATCATGCCAGCTCAACTGGGTCATTCTTGACAGTGACTGGGAAGCCGAACTGTGTCGTGTGGTCGAATCACACCCCCGCGTCAAATCCTATGTCAAAAATCATAATCTTGGGTTTGAAGTGCCGTACCGGTTCGGCTCTGAAATGCGACATTACAGGCCTGACTTTATTGTGCGTATTGACGATGGCCATGGCCCGGATGACTTGTTAAACCTGATTGTTGAAATTAAGGGTTATCGCGGCGAAGACGCCAAAGTCAAAAAAGAAACTATGGACACCTATTGGATACCCGGCGTCAACAACCTCGGCACCTATGGGCGATGGGCTTTCTCTGAGTTCACTGATGTCTGGCTCATGCAAACTGACTTCGCGAAGAAGGTTGAAGCTGAATTCAACAAAATGATAGCAACGGCTGCGCCTATTGCAGCGGACCGAGCAGCGGCTCAAGCAGCCTAAAAGAGCAATTGATATGGCAACCAAGCAAAAAACACCTTTAACCGTTGAAACGCTCAAGCACGACGACGCGACCCGTAAAAACATTCCTACTGCCGAATACCAGTCTGTCATGGCCAAAGACGAGCAAAAGCCCGTTCGTGTGGCGTATGAAAGGCGGAATCGCGACTTAGACCCGCAATTAGTATGGCGTGGCAAAGACGAGCAAGACTGGTCTGACTTAGTCGTCCACGCGCCACCACTGTACATTCAAGAAAAAGTCCATCCCAAGGTATTAATTGATGACCTGAAGCGTGAGTCGGAGCGCCAGCGCGAGAAAACAGCCGAACCTGAGCAACAGGTCGATTTGTTTGCCGACTTCAACGGCCTGCCCAACGCGGACGCCAAAACCGAGTTTTACCAGCACGACAGCCACTGGGCTAACCGCATGATTTTGGGCGACAGTTTGTCGGTGATGGCTTCGCTGGCCGAGCGCGAGGGCTTACGTGGCAAAGTCCAATGCATCTACTTTGACCCGCCGTATGGTATTAAATTCAACAGCAACTTCCAGTGGAGCACCACCAGTCGAGACGTCAAAGACGGCAATGCTGACCATATCACCCGTGAGCCCGAGCAGGTTAAGGCCTTTAGGGACACCTGGCGCGATGGCATTCACTCATATTTGACCTATTTGCGCGACCGGATGACAGTAGCGCGCGATTTGTTGACCGATTCAGGTTCAATCTTTGTGCAGATTGGGGATGAGAACGTGCACCGGGTGAGGGCAGTGATGGATGAGGTGTTTGGAGAAGATAATTTTTGTGGGCAGATTTTTTTCAAAAAAACGAGTGGCGCGGGTAGTCCTGGAGAACTGACGACTGTCGCAGCTGTTGGTGAGTATTTGCTTTGGTTTGCAAAATCATTTGATGCTAAAAAATTTAGACCTGCATTGATACAGAAGGCTTTTGGAGGAGAAGGTGCTTCGGCATATCGACTGATACGCGATGATTTCGGGAGTGTTAGTTCGATACCAAAAGATAAATATGACACTTTGACGGAAGCGGAACTGAGTAGGGTATGTCGCATAGACAATATCACATCACAATCCGGTGTGGATAAAACACGCTATCCGGTACATATCGGTGGTGAGGTATTTGTACCAAATAAGGGTGTTTGGAAAACTGGTGAGGAAGGGATGTCTCGACTTCTCAAAGCTTCAAGAGTTTCAAAGGGGAATACAACAATTGGTTATGTGCGTCAGCTATCAGATTTTGCTGCGATTCGGACGACCAATATTTGGGATGACACAACAATCAGTGGATCTTCAGATAAGGTTTATGTCGTACAAACGACAGAAAAGGTAATCCAACGCTGCATACTTATGGTCACCGATCCTGGAGATCTTGTACTCGACCCAACTTGCGGTTCAGGCACAACTGCAACCGTTGCTGAACAATGGGGTCGCCGCTGGATCACAGTAGATACATCCCGTGTCGCACTGGCACTAGCCCGCGCGCGCATCATGGGTGCCCGCTACCCCTACTATTTACTGGCCGACAGTGCCGAGGGGCAACTCAAAGAAGCCGAAGTCACACGCACAGCACCGCGTAGCAGTCCAGTCCGTGGCAACGTGCGCCAAGGCTTTGTCTATGAGCGCGTGCCGCATATCACCCTCAAATCTATCGCCAACAATGCTGAAATTGACGTGATTTGGGACAAATACCAACCCACGCTGGAGACGCACCGCAGCAGCTTGAACGATGCGCTGGGTACTAAATGGCAAGAGTGGGAAATTCCGCGTGAACTGCCTGAGGCTGGCGATGTAGTCGCTTGGAAATTACTCAAAATTGATAGCAGCTTAGGCAATAAAGATACCGACAAACTGGCAAAAACAGCACT
>CANFCA010000165.1 GCA_947445045.1 Gallionellaceae bacterium | reverse complement strand
CGGCGATGCATCGATGAGTAAATTTTTCCGTCAACGTGGCTTTACCCTTATCGAGTTAATCATCGTCATCATCATCATCGCCACGCTGATGGGGTTCTTCATGAATCGTGTCATGTTCTATCAAGAACAAGCGGAAAAAGTTGCGATGGAAAATGTGGTAGGCGCGGTGCAAAATGCTTTAACCATTCAATATGGGCAACTCCTTACACGCGGCAAACCCTCTGATCTGGCGGCATTGGTTCAAGATAATCCGATGAACTGGATGCAAAAAAAGCCCGGCAATTACGCGGGAGAATTTTACGAACCCACGCCGCAATCGGTCGAATCGGGCAGCTGGGTATTCGATTTGAAGACGCGCGATCTGGTCTATTTGGTGCGCAATGATACGCACCTCAAGCATGGTATCGATGGTCTGCCTTGGATACGCTTTCATGTGGCTACTCATAGTGAACCATCACGCCTGCCCTCGTTGCAAAACGCTCCGCCAGAAATAACCGGCATACTCTTTGAGCCCACTCATCCGTATGTTTGGTTCTGATTATTCGTTCTGTTAATTCAACATCTATCTATGCACTTAACCCCGGCTGAAAGTTACTTATGGCATGCACTGTCTATTTTTTTATTGTTGGGTTCATTGCTCGGCATCTTGCTTGGGCTGGTGCTGATTTTTAAACCGCAACACGTCGAGCAATTAAATCGGATCGCCAATCATTGGATTTCCACACGCGGAATAAGTCGTATATTGGATCGCAGTATCAGTATCGAACGCTGGTTTTATCGTCATCATCGTGTGGCAGGCATCTTCATCATGTTGGGGGCGGCTTATATTTTTATTGATTTTGCTTTCTGGCTCGACAAGGCAGCCACATTGCAACGCTATGCCAGACTGTTGCCGTTAAATATGCTGCAAGGGTTGCTCGATGCCGTCGTGACATTTGCATTAATAGCCAGCTTTGCATCATTCATCGCAGGATTGTTGATCTTCCTGCGACCCAGTCTATTAAAGGGTTTGGAGCAAACCTCTAATCAGTGGGTATCGATGCGTCGTGTCACCAAAGTGTTTGATGTGTCGCGTGATCAGGTGGATATTTTTGTGGTGAAGTATGCGCAACACGTCGGTTGGACACTTTTGTTAGGTAGTATTTACCTGTTTTTTTTGATGTTCCGTTCATTGGCCTAAAGCCACCATGTGTAAGTTTTAGCTTGCACTTTGACTAAACTTCACATACAGTCAAAACTGCTTGGTTAAATCTTGCTGCGGCAAGGGGTTATCGAGCAAAGTGAAAGTGCTTTAATAACCTAGGCTGCGGCCTGAAAACTTTGAGGAGAATGATGATGAAAAAGCAACAAGCAGGTTTTACATTGATCGAACTGATCATGGTGATTGTGATTTTGGGTATTTTGGCGGCAACGGCGTTGCCAAGGTTTGCTAACTTAAATCAAGATGCACGTATGGCATCTGCAAATGGAGCTTTAGGTTCCCTAAGCTCTGCGGCAGCTATTGCTCATGCACAGTTCCTGGCTCGTAATACCGCTGCTGCGGGAACTACTGTGATTGAGGGTGTGACGGTCACAAATACTAATGGTTATCCATTGGCGGCTGAAATGGCAGCATTAGCGGGAATAAATGCTGCAAACTATACGATTACTGTCGCAGCACCATTGTTGACAGTTACTCCTATCGGTGGGACGGCTGCCACTTGCAGTGCCACTTATACTCAAGCCGCAGCTGTAAATACTGCACCTACGATTGTGACAACACCTAGCCCATTGCTTGTTGCTGGCTGCTAAGCTTTGTAACTACGTAGCGCGCAATCACTAAAAGTCTTGCGCTGTATGTTGAGAATATACAGGGGGCTAGTCCCCCTGTTTTTCCGTCAGTTGTTTGTGCGATTTGCTACACTGCGCACGCGTGTCAATAACGTTCCAAATGGGTAATAAACCATGCAGTCGAGTGATGAACACTTAGCCACGATTAAGCAGGAGACCGAGCATTTGTTAAGTGCTCAGGCTTGGGTGCGGCGGTTTGGTTTGCGTGTGGACTATCAGCAACGCGGCTTCACTTTAGTGGAGTTGGTGATGACGATGATCATCGTTGGAATACTCGGTGCGGTGGTTGCACCCCGATTTTTTGATAGCAACGTATTCCAATCACGCGGTTTTGCCGATCAGGTTCAGGCAGCGTTGCGCTATGCGCAAAAAGTGGCAATCGCTCAGCGACGTTTTGTGTGTTCAACTTTTACTGCCAGCAGTCTCACTTTGACTGTTGGGGCAACAGCAGCGTGTGGAACGCCATTGGTGTCACTTGACGGTGCTGCGAGCACGGTCATAACCGCACCCGCAGGGATTGTTTTCACGGCTGTGCCAGCGGCTTTTAATTTCAACGCGCTGGGAGCGCCCTCTGTAGGGCAGGTAATCAGTATCACGGGTGCGACAAATACCATTGCCATTGAAGCAGAGACGGGCTATGTACACTCGCCATAAACAACACCCGCAAGGGGCACGCCGATGGGTACCCCGCTGCTACGCCGCGACCCTTTCGCAGCGCGGCATCAGCCTCATCGAGCTCATCATGTTCATCGTGATTGTGAGCGTCGCGCTGGCGGGGATTTTGTTGGTGATGAATACCGTGACACGTGGCAGTGCCGATCCGCTCATCCACAAACAAGCATTGGCGATTGCGGAATCAATGTTGGAAGAAGTGGAGTTAATGCCGTTTACGTTCTGTGATCCGGATGATGCGAATGCGGCGACTGCAACTGCTACTACGGGTACATGTGCAGTTGCAGCTAACGAAGAAAGCACAAATATCGGACCTGAGCTGGGTGAAACGCGTTATCACCCAACTACCCCTTTTGATAACGTCAGTGACTACAACACTTTTGATAGTAATAATGATGGCGGCGTTATTAAGGACGTAACGTCCGCGATCATTACTGATTCTGCAGGTGTTGCCATTCCATACAGGGTGCAGGTAACGGTTGCTAAATATCCGATTGCAGTGGTTCTACCAGCCCCCGCTGTTCCTGATACGGAATCATTACAAATTACCGTGACGGTGACTGGCCCGGACAATGTGGGTGTCACAGTTGATGGTCTCCGTACCCGTTATTCCCCGACAATATGATGACGCGCCGCTCACAATACGGCTTTACGCTGGTCGAGATGATTATGGTGATCGTCATCACGGGCATCATTGGCGGTATGGTGGCGATGTTTCTCAAAGCACCCATCCAACAATACATGGATGTCTCGCGCCGCGCTGATATGACCGACATTGCCGATACCGCATTGCGTCGTGTCGGGCGGGATTTAAGATTGGCGTTGCCGAATAGTGTGCGGGTGAATACCTCAAGTGCTGGTGCAAGCACTATTTATTATCTCGACTTTCTTTTAACGAGCGATGGTGGACGTTATCGGGTTGGTGCAGGAGGCACGAATGACATTTTAGATTTCACGCTTGCGGATACTTCATTTGAGGTGCTGGGTACTGTGCGGACTTGTCTGGCAAACGATCAAGTAGTGGTTTATAACTTAGGGATTACAGGAGCAGACGCGTATGCGGGAGATAATCGAACAACATGCAATTCGGTTGTTGCCCCTAAAATAAATATCGCGGCTAAACAATTCCCCTTTGAGTCGCCAAGCGCACGCTTTCAGATTGTGCATGAGCAAGTACGTTACATCTGCAACCCAGTGACGCAAACCCTGACGAGATATAGCTTTTCTGGGAATGCGATTGTTCCTCCATCTGCTGCTGTACCTGGTGCTGGTGGAGCATTGCTTGCAAGCAATGTCAGCAAATGTGAATTTAAGTACGACCCATTAGTAGTTGCCATGCGCGCTGGTTTGGTGACGATGAATCTGGGCATCACCAAGGATAGCGAGACGGTCACGCTATACAGCGCGACGCATGTGAGTAGCGTGCCATGAAGAGGATGCAAAAAATGCAGCGCGGTTTCAGTTTAATTTCGGCGATTTTTTTGCTGGTGGTAATTGCCGCGTTGGGTACGTTTGCTGTGACCCTCTCCACCACGCAACAACAAAGTGCCTCGCTGGATGTGATGGGCGCGCGCGCCTACCAAGCGGCGCGTGCAGGGATAGAGTGGGGCGCATATCAAGCGTTACGGAAT
>CANFCA010000164.1 GCA_947445045.1 Gallionellaceae bacterium | reverse complement strand
CGGAGTTTTACGGAAATGCTCGTGTTTCTTGATGAGTGCGCAGGTTTGATAACCATCCAAGCGCGGCATCATCACATCGACAAAAATAATATCGGGCTGGTTATCGACCACCTTGGACAAGCCATCAAAACCGTCTTCAGCTAGGATCACTTGGCATCCTGCTTGCGATAAAAAAATCTCTCCGCTGCGCCGAATTGTATTGCTATCGTCAATCAACAATACCTTAACGCCTGCCAATGGCTGCTCTTCACTCATCTCAGTTCCTCATCCTGTGATACTAACTTTCTAAACATAGACTTTGGAGATAGTCTTTAAGCGATTTTATAGCTTGTTATGCTAACGTAACTCACCCTCTCTGTCATGGCGATTTTAACGCTTCCAAAAATTCGGCGTAAACAGGATGAGTAACGTGAAGATTTCCAATCGCCCTAACAACATGGCGATTGTGCAAACCCAAGTTTGAAAATCGTTCAATCCTTGGTAGTTGCCAGCTGGCCCGACCACACCCAAACCGGGCCCTGCGTTGTTAATACAGGCGATGATTGCCGAGAACGCTGAAATAAAATCTAGCCCGCTAATCAGCAGCAAAAAGGTGAGTGTCGCGACACTCATAAAATATAAAAACACAAAGCCCAACACTGAAAATACAATGTTGTTGGGAATAACAGCACCGCCTATTTTCATCGGATTCACTACGGCAGGATGCAGCAAGCTAAGAAATTCTCGCCCCGCCTGTTTAAACAAAATCAGCGTACGCACCATTTTTATTCCGCCACCTGTCGAGCCCGAACTCGCAGTCAGACAACTTAGTAGCAACATCCACATGGGCGCAAAAATCGGCCATTGATTAAAGTCCACGCTGGCAAAACCACAATCCGTAGCCAAAGAAACCAGATTAAAACTAGCGTGTCGCAACGCCGTCCAAAAGCTTGGATAAACACCTTGCCACTGCAAGAAAATCGCGATGCCAAAACAGCTTGTTAATACCACACCAACGGTTGTCAACGCCTCTACATCACCCCACAAGGGTTTAAGACTTTTTTCGCGCCACACCAAAAAATGTGTCGCAAAATTCATCGCGGCAATCAACATGAAGAAAATTAGCACGCCTTCAATTGCGGGTGAGTCAAAGTAGCCGACACTCTGATCGTGTGTAGAAAAGCCACCCAACCCCATCGCGGCGAAAGCGTGACAAATTGCATCTAGCCAGCTCATACCTTTCTCGGAATACATGCCCGCAATTTTTAAGGAAAAAATGCAGGCAATCGTAATCCCCAAATACACCATCCATAAATTACGCGCCGTTTCGGTAATGCGCGGAGTTAAAGCGCTATCCTTCATTGGCCCCGGAGTCTCAGCCTTAAACAATTGCCGTCCACCAATCCCAAGCAGCGGTAGGATTGCAACCGCCAACACGATAATGCCCATACCCCCCAACCAGTTGAGTTCATGTCGCCACAAATTGATTGCCGGCGGGAGATTATCTAATCCGGTAAGCACCGTGGCACCGGTAGTTGTCAAACCAGACATGGTTTCGAAATATGCATCGGTGAACGACAAGCCATGAATGACTAACAGCAGCGGCAGCGTTGCCACGGCTGGCATGGCTGTCCACATTGCCACCACCAACAAATAACCGTGACGAATTGAAAGCTCCCCCCTAAAGCGACGAGTAAGAGACCACATCAAAAATCCGCTCAGAAAGGTCAGCAGCATCGCCTGAACAAAATCAATCAGGGTGTCGTCATGGTAAATTAATGAAGCAATAATTGGCATCAGGTAACTAATGCTGAATACCACCAACATCAACCCCAAAGCATGAACAACTGTTAGCGCACGCAACATGTGTGCATCTCTATAAGAAGCCTAATTTTACTTGAAATAATTTTTCGACCTTGCCCACTGAGCGCTTGTCGTTCACAAACACGATTACGTGATCTTCTGCTTCAATCGTCGTGTCATGATGCGCAATGAGGACTTGGCCATTGCGCACCATTGCGCCTATTGTTGTACCCGGAGGTGATTCTATTTCTTCAATACGCCGTCCCACAACACGAGACGACTCTCTATCACCATGCGCAATCAACTCGAGTGCTTCAGCCGCGCCACGACGCAAAGAATGCACGGCCGCCACATCGCCTTGCCGCACATAAGCTAACAGTGAGCCAATAGTGATTTGAGCTGGGGATAATGCAATATCAATCTTGCCGCCCTGTAGCAAATCCACATAGGCGCTTCGATTGATCAGCGCAATGACTTTACGCGCACCCCCTTGTTTCGCCAACAACGACGACATAATGTTATTTTCATCATCATTGGTCAGCGCGCAAAATACATCAACATCCGCCACATGCTCTTGCTGCATAAGCTTTTCATCCGTGCCATCACCATGTAACACAAGGGTGCTGGTCAGGTCAGCGGCAATACTGGCACATACTTTTTTATTAAACTCGATGAGCTTAACTTGGTACTTTTTCTCCAACGCTTTCGCCAAGCGCCGACCAATATTGCCCCCACCGACGATCATCACGCGCTTGGCGGGCTTATCCATACGGCGCAGCTCTTTCATCACCGTTCGAATATGTTCCGTTGCTGCGATAAAAAAGACTTCATCGCCTTTTTCTACCACCGTATCACCCGTCATATTTATAGAATGATTTTGACGGAAGATCGCCGCCACTCGCGTATCAATTTGCGGCATATCGGTGCGTAGGGCACGCAGTGGCCGCCCCACCAGCGGCCCACCATCAAAGGCGCGCACTGCGACCAGTGACACTTTGCCTGAAGCGAATTCCAACACCTGAAGTGCTTCAGGAAATTCTATGAGTTTAACGATGTAATCGGTGAGAATTTGCTCGGGGCAAATGGACAAATCAACGCAAAAGTTATTTGCGCTAAACACTTCTTCGCGATCTAAATAATCCGCAGATCGGATTCGAGCAATGCGTGTGGGAGTATTAAAAAGACTGGCAGCCAGCTTGCACGCAACCAGATTCACTTCATCGCTTTGTGTCACCGCCAACAACATGTCGGTGTCAGCGATGCCTGCCGCCTCAAGCGTGGAAGGATGAGCAGCGTTGCCCACCAAGGTACGTAAATCTAACCTGTCTTGAAGTTGGCGCAGCTTCTCCGCATCCGAATCAACCACCGTGATGTCATTGGCTTCGCTAACTAAACTTTCTGCAACCGTTGAGCCAACCTGACCTGCACCTAGTATGAGAATTTTCAAGCGTTCACCTTCATGTTACTGCTTTGCCCGTATCCAGGTTTTCCAATCTTCGAACAAATTTTTGTCGCGCGCCAAAATTACTGAACGCTGCCAAATATTGCCTGAGGAAAATTCATCATGCTCAATGCAACACGCATGACCACCTGATTCGGCATAGATAAGCGAGCCAGCTGCGTAGTCCCACAGCTTTTGTCCACCGTGCAAATACACATCATAACGACCCGCTGCGGTGTAGCACCAATCCAGCGCGCTTGCGCCATAATTGCGTTGCGATGCGTAAGGGGGATTATTTGCCAGCCGTGTGACTAAATCTTGCTTGAGTCGTTTCAAATCAACACTTGCTAACGCATCTTCCAATGTCTCGACGGTTATACGGCTGACCAATTTTTCACCATTTAAAAACGCACCTCTATTTTGCTCGGCAGCGAAAATTTCTTTTGCTGAAGGATCATAGACCACGCCCAAAACGCTTTTCCCGTCACGAATAAGTGCGACTGAAATCGCAAAGTAAGGTAGGCCGCGCACAAAGTTGGACGTGCCATCAATGGGGTCGATGCACCACAGTCCATGCTCCGCTTCGGTCCAGGCAGCATGTTGCTCGTCCTCAGTCATCTCCTCGCCCAACACCGGCACGTTGAGAATGGCTTGCAACTTTTTAATCAGCGCGGCTTGCGTGGCTAGATCAGCTTCGGTACACAAGCTACCGTCGCTCTTACGCTGATGCGCCACCTTGAGATAACGCGGCATAATTTCTTCAGCCGTGACGAGCTTAACCGCCGCAATCACGGCCTTGAGCATGGCACTCATGCTGCCATACGCAGGGACTTTTATAGTGGGACTACTCATGCTGTTTTCCATTTAATCGAGCAACCCATGCTGGCAATTTGCTCACGCGGGCCTTGCCCT
>CANFCA010000163.1 GCA_947445045.1 Gallionellaceae bacterium | reverse complement strand
GCGTGGAAGGCGATTTTTTCACGCTGGGCGGGTGGGATGAGTTGCGATAGTTTTGCAGATTCTGCCGTGATGATTTCGCTCAAGTCGCGGCACAGGCTGGAAATGCGCGCCGCTTTTTTTGCGTAGTCAGCGTCGTGTTTCAGCAGGTGTCCGTAGTCTTTCACCATCGCGCCGCAACCGCTGGCGGTGATGACGATGGCTTCGCATCCCGCTTCAATTTGTGACCACCATGCTTCGATATTGTGTTTGATTTTTTGCAGCGCAGCATCGTGTGCATTGAGGTGATGGTCTATCGCGCCGCAGCAGTTCACACTGCTCAGATTGACGAGTTGTATGCCGAGTTTATCCAGCACACGCGCGGTAGCAGCGTTGATGTTGGGTGATAATGCGGGTTGTACACAGCCGTCTAAAATCAACATGCGGCGAGAATGATTGGTGATCGGCCAAGGCTTCGCATCTTGTTTTTTAGGAATGCTGTTACGCAAGCTGGCAGGTAACAGGGGACTGGTGAGCTGCCCAATTTTTAGCGTGTTGTTGAACAACGATTTGTTGCCCAAAAATTTTCGCAGTCCCCAACGTTTGGATTTTTCCAACCAACCACGCGGAATTTTTTGCTCGGCGATGTTGCGTCCGACATCGAGCAAGTGGCTATATTGCACGCCAGAAGGGCAAGTGGTTTCGCAGGAGCGGCAAGTCAAGCAACGATCCAAATGCAACTGAGTTTTTGCGGTGACAGGTGCGCCCTCCAACATTTCTTTGATGAGATAAATCCGCCCACGCGGGCTGTCTAATTCATCACCCAATAATTGATAGGTCGGGCAGGTTGCCAAGCAAAATCCGCAATGCACACAGCTGCGTAAAATGGCTTCGGCAGTTTGTCCTTCGGGTGTGTCTTTGATGAAATCGGCGAGATTGGTTTGCATGAAGCACTTTCTTAATTTATCCCTAATAACTCTTTCGGCTCCGTCATTCCCGCTTTCGCGGGAATGACGGACTTCCTTTTTCATAGGTTAACTGAATTGATAACTCATCATCAAAATTCGGTAAACATGCGCTGTGGATTAAAAATCCCGTGCGGGTCAAAGGTGTGTTTGATCCGCTTTTGTAAGGCTAGCAAGGCTGGCGGTAAGGGGTGGAATACGCCTACATTTTTGTCTCCGCCGCGAAACAATGTAGCTTGTCCGCCAACGTCGGTAACGAGGCTGCGTATCTCGCTGGCAGGGGCATCGCTATGCAGCCAGCGTAATGCGCCACCCCATTCGATAAGTTGCGTGCCTGCTAGTTTTAGCTCAGACAGTTTGCTGGACACAGAAATTTCTATAGGAACGAGCCCTGCTCGCGAATAAAAAGAATAATCGCCCGCAGGGCGTGCTCCTACAATTAACGGTGCGGTGGCACTAGGCAAAGAAAGTCGCCATAGCGGCAGGGCGGATTGAAAAAAGACTGCTTGTTGTTCGCGCAATCGTTTCCAGAATTCTATGCCATCACTGACTACTTCACCGCCGATTTTGTCGTGCGAGGTTTGCAATGCGCGTGCGGTTCCTTCCAAACGCACGGTCAGTAGCCCACCATGCCAACAGCTTGCGGTGAGCGGCAACGACTGCCCAGCCAATTTATTCATGCGCTCGATGGCATTTTTTTCATCAAGCTCGAAACGTAAGTTTAGTGAAGCAGCGGGTAGCGGTAACACTTTCAGCGAGACATCGAGCAACACGCCCAGCGTGCCGAGTGAGCCAGTCATTAAACGCGACACGTCGTAGCCCGCGACATTTTTCATTACTTGTCCGCCAAACTTCAATTGCTGCCCGCGTCCATCCAGCATGTTTACGCCCAGTACAAAATCTCGTACTGCGCCGCTATACGGGCGACGCGGGCCGGATAATCCGCTGGCGATGCCGCCGCCGAGTGTGGCGTTTTCGCCAAAGTGTGGCGGTTCAAAAGCGAGCATTTGGTTTTGCGCTTTGAGGGTTTGCTCAATTTCTTTGAGCGGTGTGCCAGCACGTGCGGTGATGACTAACTCCGACGGGGCGTAATCAATGATGCCAGCGTGGCGCGACACATCAAGCGTTGTGCCATGTGATAAGCCGCCGTAAAAATCTTTGCTACCAGAGCCGCGTATTTTCAACGGTTGCTGATGCGCAGCGGCGTGTTGAATTTGTGCGATGAAATCGTTAATCATGTTCAGAACCTCGGCAGGTCTGGGTGCTTTAGCCGTCCGCCATGCACATGCATTGCACCCAACTCGGCACAACGATGCAAGGCAGGCACAGCTTTGCCAGGATTCAATAATCCCGTCGCATCCCAAGCCTGTTTGATGCCATGAAACATCGCCAATTCGGGTGTGGCAAACTGGTTGCACATCTGGTCTATTTTTTCTATACCCACGCCATGTTCGCCCGTGATCGTGCCACCCACCGCGACGCATAGCTCTAGAATTTTGCCGCCAAATGCTTCGGTCTTTTCTAACTCACTGGGGATATTGGCATCGTACAAAATTAACGGGTGCAAGTTGCCATCGCCCGCATGAAATACATTGGCGACGCGCAAATCATATTCGGCAGAAAGCTCGCTGATGCGTTGCAACACATGTGGTAACTGGCTGCGTGGAATCGTGCCATCCATGCAGTAATAATCTGGCGATAGGCGGCCTACAGCAGGGAAGGCGGCTTTGCGTCCGGCCCAAAACTTCAAGCGTTCCGCTTCGTCCACTGCCGTGCGCAAACTCACCGCGCCGCTATTCAACAAAATGTCGTGCAACTGCAAAATTTGTTCAGATACTTCTTCGTTTGTGCCATCCAGTTCGCACAACAAAATCGCCGCTGCATCGCATGGATAACCCGCATGAACGAAATCTTCAGCAGCTTGTATCGCCAGCGTGTCCATCATCTCCAGCCCTGCGGGAATAATGCCTGCGGAGATGATGTTGCCTACCGCAAGGCCCGCTTTCTGCACATCATCAAACGCCGCCAACATCACTTGAGCGCGCTCCGGTTTGGGCAATAATTTAACCGTGACTTCGGTGATGACGGCGAGCATCCCTTCCGACCCTGTGAGCAAAGCCAGCAAATCGTAACCTGCGCTATCCAATGCTTCGCTACCGATTTCTAAAATTTCACCGTCGATGGTGATGACCCGGATACGCAATACGTTATGCACTGTTAGCCCGTATTTCAAGCAATGCACGCCACCGGAATTTTCCGCGACATTGCCGCCGATGGTGCAAGCAATTTGGCTGGAAGGGTCCGGTGCGTAATACAACTGATGCATGGCGGCGGCCTGTGAAATGGCGAGGTTGCGCACACCAGGCTGCACTCTGGCAATGCGCGCCAACGGATCAATCGTGATGATTTTTTTGAAGCGTGCCAAAGATAAAATCACACCATTTGCTAACGGCAACGCACCGCCTGAAAGCCCAGTACCCGCACCACGCGCCACGACGGGTACAGCGAGTTCATGGCAAAGCTTGAGCGTTTGTTGCACCTGCACTTCAGTATCGGGAATGACCACCAGCATCGGCATTTGCCGATAGGCGGTAAGACCGTCGCTCTCGTAAGGGGCTAAATCTTCAGCCGCGCTGAGTATGGATTCAGGCGGAAGAAACTCGCGCAGATGTCGAATAAGAGTGGATGTCGGCATAGGGAATAGATGCAAAAAGCGTAGACGAACTTTAGCATGACTTAGCCGAGTAAAACACTAGGGGAAGGTAACTTTGATTTGACGTTAGCTAACTAATTTTGATATAGAAACCGTTCACGCAATTCATTCAAATTCAATTCGTTCAAAATCTGCTCCAATCTTGTTTGCGCATTTTTTCTCGGCGCATTTTTTTGGGTGGCGACAATCAATTCATTTTTCATCGAGTGTTCCCAGCCGACTAGTTCCGTCACGGTAACTTGGTAGCCATGCGCTTCGAGTTGCAAGCAGCGCAGCACATTGGTGAGTTGGCTGCCGAATTCGCGGGTGTGGATGGGATGTCGCCAGATTTCCGAGAGCGGAGTTTTGCCGAAGGATTGGTTTTTGTTTTTGTTTAATTGCGCGGCCACTTCCGCTTGGCAGCAGGGTACGAGCACGATGAATTTTGCTTGTTTATGCAGCGCGAATTTAATCGCGTCGTCGGTAGCGGTATCGCAAGCGTGCAGGGCG
>CANFCA010000162.1 GCA_947445045.1 Gallionellaceae bacterium | reverse complement strand
TCTTTGCCATTATCCATGTGCAATACCTTCAGTTCGCGCTTGAGCAGATCAATGGCAGGCAAGAAGTTCTGCCGTTGCAAGCCGTGCAGATACAACTCATCTGGTGAAGAATTGGAAGTGGTTATCAACACCACACCGCGTTCAAATAATGCGGTGATAAGTCTTCCCAAGATCATCGCATCGGCAATGTCGTCGACATGAAATTCATCCAGGCACAGCAGTCGAGTAGATTGCGCAATGCGTTCAGCTAAGGCAATCAGCGGATCATTTTTCTGATCCAACACCTTCATCTCGTGATGCACTTCGGCCATGAAATTATGGAAGTGGATACGACGTTTGCGCCGATAGGGTAGGCATGCATAAAACGCATCCATCAAAAATGTTTTGCCGCGTCCCACACCGCCCCACAGATACAAGCCCTTGGGTACATTCGGGTTAAGTAGGCTATGCCCTAAAAATTGATTGCGTCTCGTTTTGAATTCAATCAACTGATGCCATAACACATCCAGTTCATCAATCGCAGCAGCTTGCGCTGCATCATCAACAAAATCCGGCGATGCACGAACGGCTTGATACCAAGCTTTGGGGCTTGTGTTGCTATCAGTGGATGGGGCAATCGTGTTGGATGACATGTTATTTTTCAGCGTAATTCCAAGTGCAGATTTTAATCCATGCAATCCATTTAGACTAAAACAGTGTCATTCCCGCGCAGGCGGGAATCCAGTTAGTTGGCGCAGCGGGACACAACGAGGATTTTGTTCCGCTTCGCGGGCCTTTATTCTTGCTGGATTCCCGCCTACGCGGGAATGACGAACTAATGGATAATTTTTCGATACTGCAATTATGCCGCGTTACCCAAAAAACATCTTGAAGATTATCCCCTGATTTTGGCAAATGCTGCCGCCATCGCACCCCCTTGTGGGGGTTGATGCACTTCCTGTCGCTTGTGTTGTGTTAAACGTTTGGCATCAGTTTGACGATCACGCGGCATAGCACTCTTGTCGGCATCGGCGGCGGTGTCGGTTAGCCGCATGGTCAGCGCGATGCGCTTGCGCTTTTCATCCACCTCCAGCACTTTTACTTTCACAACTTGTCCAGCCTTGACGATGGTGTGCGGGTCTTTGACAAAACTGTTGGACAGTGCCGAAATATGCACCAGCCCATCCTGATGCACGCCGATGTCCACGAATGCGCCAAATGCGGCGACATTGGTGACTACGCCTTCGAGGATCATGTCCGGTTTGAGGTCTTTCATTTCCTCAACGCCTTCACGGAAGGTGGCGGTGGTGAATTCGGGGCGCGGATCGCGTCCGGGCTTTTCCAGTTCGCTCAAAATGTCGCTGATGGTGGGTATGCCGAATTGTTCATCGGCATATTTGCCAGGGTTGAGCGATTTAAGTAGTTTGCTATCGCCGATCACTTCCTTGATGTTCTTCTGGATGTCGGCGAGGATTTTTTTCACCAGCGGGTAGGACTCTGGATGCACTGCCGAAGCATCAAGCGGATTGTCGCCGCCCATGATGCGCAAAAATCCCGCCGCTTGAACAAACGTCTTATCCCCCAAGCGCGGCACATCTTTCAATGCAGCACGTGAAGCAAACATGCCGTGTGTATCGCGATACGCTACGATGCTTTGCGCCACGCTGCTGGAGAGTCCTGATACACGCGCCAATAAAGGCGCAGAAGCTGTGTTCACATCCACACCCACTGCGTTCACGCAGTCCTCAACCACCGCATCTAATGAGCGCGCCAATTGGAATTGCCCTACGTCATGCTGATACTGTCCCACACCAATAGACTTTGGGTCGATCTTCACCAGCTCTGCCAGCGGGTCTTGCAGGCGGCGTGCGATGGATACCGCACCGCGCAGTGTCACATCCATGTCGGGTAATTCGCGTGAAGCAAACTCCGAGGCGGAGTACACCGATGCACCCGCTTCTGAAACGACGATCTTGGTCATCTTCAACTCAGGTCGTAGCGCGATTAAGTCTTGCGCCAACTTGTCGGTCTCGCGTGAAGCCGTACCGTTACCAATGGAAATCAATGTTACCCGATGTTTCTCGGCCAGCTTGGCCAGTGTATGTAACGAGCCATTCCAATCGTTTTTTGGTTGATGCGGGTAGATAACCGCCGTGTCCAGTACCTTGCCAGTGGCATCCACCACCGCAACCTTCACCCCGGTGCGCATACCGGGGTCTAGCCCCATCGTCGCGTGCATCCCGGCTGGTGCGGCAAGTAGCAAATCTTTCAGATTTCGTGCGAATACTTTAATGGCTTCAGTCTCAGAGCGTTCGCGCAGCGCACCCATCAGTTCACTTTCCAAATGCATAAAACTCTTTACCCGCCACGTCCAGCGCACCGTGTCTGCCAGCCATTTATCAGCGGGGCGATTTTGATTGGTGATGCCAAAACGTTTTGCAATGCGCATTTCACAGGGATTATGCGGCGCATCCCATTTTGGTTTTTCCGCTTCGCTATCGAGACGTAACGTCACATTCAGCAACTCTTCGCGGCGACCACGAAACAGCGCCAGCGCGCGGTGCGAAGGGATAGCCCCTATGGCTTCATCATAATTAAAATAATCGGCATACTTCGCGGCAGCGTCCTCTTTGCCTTCGATCACCTTGGCTTCAACCACGCCGTGCGTTTGCAAATACTCGCGCAGACCTTGCAACAACTCGGCATCTTCAGCAAAACGATCCATCAGAATAAAACGCGCACCATCCAATGCCGCCTTGGTATCAGGTACACCGGGGTTGTCGCCTTGTTCTGACGTGAACGCTGCAATCAGATATTTGCTCGCCTCAGTTTCAGGATTGAGCAGCGGGTCATTCAGCAATGCGTCGGCCAGCGGCAACAGTCCAGCTTCCAGCGCGATTTGCGCTTTGGTACGGCGTTTGGGTTTGTACGGCAGGTACAAATCCTCTAATCTCGTTTTGTCTTCGGCATGACTGATGGCATCCAACAACTCCGGTGTCATCTTATTCTGTTCAGTGATTGAGGTGATGATCGTCGTGCGCCGCTCCTCCAACTCGCGCAGATAGCGCAAGCGTTCCTCCAGCATCCGCAGTTGCACATCGTCCAATCCGCCCGTCGCTTCTTTACGGTAACGGGAAATGAACGGAACAGTAGCGCCCTCATCGAGTAGGGCAACGGCAGCGGAAATTTGAATCGGTTTTGCAGCAAGTTCAGTGGCAAGGCGTAGCTCTATGGATGGCAGCATAAGTATTTAAGTAGTGAAAAAAAGATTAAGCAATTAGGTGGTTTGGCTACGCAAGCGAAGCAGCGTAGAGATGAATTGAAGCGTAAAAAAAGCAAATAGGGAAGGGCGAATTATCCTTTGTCGGGCATCCTATTCGCAAGCTAAGTTAGGGAAGGTCTGATAAGTCCGTACGTGGTGAGAATTTTCGGACTAAATCAGACCTTCCTTAGCTTATTCAGGTAACATTTGATAAGGCTCCATCATCACCGAATCGACCCGATTGCCCAGCAACACAATCTGACCTTCAAGACGAGAGTTTCCCGTATCACTGAATTCAAAACGATAAGTCCGGCGCAACACCCTGCGCCCTGATTGATCGCGCACCACCTGCAATGAAACACGGGCGACGGTATCGTCGAGAAATTGCACATTCGCGTCGCTGCACATCCGTTTACCTTTTTGACGGGCAACCTCAAGCGCACGCAGGCTGTCGAACCAATACCCGCCAAATACTGCAATCAACAGCAGAAACAATAAACTTGCTACATCCATAGTTTGAAAATTTTAAATGACTAATGTAAAGATATTAACCGAAACGGATAGCCACTATCTAAGCATGCGTAAAGTCAAAGTGCGGCGCGCTATTTTGGTTAGTGCGCCACGGGACTACTTTTTTGTATAAACAATGTTGACACATATCGAGTGCGCCAATACACTTACTCGGAAGTAATGTTGGCAAGGAAAATATCATGGAAGTTTTCGTAAAAAAATGGGGCAACAGTGCGGCAGTGCGTATCCCCGCATCCGTTATGGCAGCAGCACATGTGGCGTTGGATCAATCTGTTGAAGTACGCGAAGAACAAGGGCGCATTGTTATCGAGCCAGTACGCCGCAAATCATACAAACTGGACGACTTACTGGGCGGCATTAACGCGAAAAATCTGCACCAATCAATTGATTCGGGCGCACC
>CANFCA010000161.1 GCA_947445045.1 Gallionellaceae bacterium | reverse complement strand
AGTCAATATTGGGCAAACCGCTGACCGAAGTATGGCGATAAAACCCGCCAATGTATGGCTGTACACCAGGCACTTCATAAAACACATATTGCACAGAAGGTGCGATCTTGGTGATACCGTGATTTCCACCTGACCAGTTTTCGAATGAAGCCCCCACACTCAACCCATCCATTGCGTAATAACTGGCACTCGCACTGATAATGAAATAGTGGCTGTTAAACGCCTGCCCATTGCCGCCGCCGACGGAGAAATTTCTATGCCCTTTACCATACGAACTTTCTTCATCAGCATGTGCAAAAAATACTGGTAACACTAAAATTGCCGCTAACAAAAATGATTTCATTGCCTTGCCCCTTCACCATTACGATTAGATAGTTGAGTTTGGGCGAAATTCCAAGAAATGTCTATTTCGCAAGGTACAACCTTGCCCCTACAATACCCACATGACTTCCCCCACGCTAAAAATCATTGAGGATATTGCGGAAATTCCCGCAGCGGATTGGAACGCGCTAACGGGCGATGATCCTTTTTTGTCACACGCCTATTTGTACGCACTACAGGCCAGCGGCAGTGCCACGGAACAGATTGGTTGGTGCGCGCAGATACTGACTTTGTGGCAAGAGCAAAAGTTGGTTGGCGCGATGCCGCTTTATTTGAAGATGAATTCCTTTGGCGAATTCGTATTCGATTTTGCCTGGGCAGATGCCTATCATCGGCATGGCTTGCGCTATTACCCCAAGCTGGTTTGCGCTGTGCCCTTTACACCGGTGACGGGTGCAAGACTACTCGCAGAGACTTTCGAATTGCGCGCTTTACTTTTGCACCGTGCGCTGCAATTAGCAAAGGACTTGGGTGTGTCGTCTTTGCATTGCCTGTTTCTAAACGAAGCGAACACGCACGAAACACAAGCTCAGGGCATGATGCTGCGTCAGGATGTGCAGTTCCATTGGCGCAATGCAGGCTATTGTCATTTTGATGATTTTCTCGCCGCACTGAGCCGCGACAAACGCAAACGTATCAAGCAGGAGCGGCGCAAGATACAGGAAGCAGGCATACAGATTGAGTGCGTCACTGGGGATATTGCCACGCCTGAACAGTGGAAATTTTTTGCTTCGTGCTATGCGCATAGTCGGGAGATACACAACTCACCGCCCGCATTAAATGAGGATTTTTTCATGCGCGTCGGCGCAACCATGCCAGCCAACACTTTACTTGTGATCGCCACGCGTGATGGCAAACCGATTGCCAGCGCGCTGAATTTTTATACCCAAGATGTGTTGTATGGTCGCTCGTGGGGGGCGTTTGAATTTCACTCCGGGCTGCATTTTGAGACATGCTATTACCAAGCCATTGAGTTTTGCATCGCACGCGGCATTAAAACTTTTGAAGGTGGCGCGCAAGGCGAACATAAATTGGCGCGGGGATTTTTGCCCACTATTACACAATCTGCGCATTGGCTAGCGCGGCCAGAATTTTCCCATGCGGTGGAAGAATTTTTGCAGCGTGAAGAAGGTGCGGTGGCGCAGTATGTGGATGAGCTGAATGAACGCAGTCCGTTTAAGCAGCACGCTTGATTAAGCTATACATCCGTTCGCCCTGAGCGTAGGCAGCGTCATCGCCGAAGTCGAAGAGTAACCGTCCACATTCCCTTCAACTTCACTACGTTACGCTCAGGGCGAAACGGGGTAAGTGGTTTTTCACGCCACCCCCCAGCCAAATTACCTGAGGGCAAGCGCGAATTGTCTTTTTGCTGGATTCCCGCTTTCGCGGGATAACCAGCGACTTGCCCACTTGTGGGCTTAGTCGAATGGCTAGAAGCTCAATCAATGACGCACCATTTATTTACTCACCAGCACCAACCCGCGTGATTGCATACTCGTGTTATCCAGCGTATTGATAGCATCAAGCAGCGTTCTGATGCTAATCCACACGGGCGGATATTTGTATTTCGCCACATCGAGTATCAACACCTTGTCCGACTTGGCATCATAAGCCGCCAGCACTGACCAATGCCCCGCGCCTTCTTGCCCTAACTTGGCACGCAGATAGTTCACCAACACATACTGTCCATCATCACCGAGAGCTTTTTTCAGCAAGGTGCGCAAAGCCTTTTCCTTGATGATGTCACCCGCGACAGTGGTGGCATGCACGCCCTCCGCCGTCAGCACTTTCAACATCTCCCCGCGCGTCATGCCCATCTCCAGCACGGTTTGCGCGCTGATGATTTTGCTCACTTCAGGCGTAAAAAAATTGCTCTGTGTGAAGTAAACATAAGGCGCATACATTGGGTCAACGGGCTTGTTTATCGGCATCGCATTCAACACGGTGATTGCGCTAGCTACCGAGCAATAGGACTGCGTGCTTTGCACCGCAAAGTTAGGAATCAACTGCCAGTAATCCGCTTCGGCAGGAATGCGCGAGTGCAGGGCCTTGCCTGCCGGGCTGCCCCAATAGATCAACGCTGGTTCGCTCACGGCTAACGCCAATGCGCTAGATGATAACGAGTAAAACAAGATGGCGAGTAGATAGTTTTTCATGGATTTACTTTGTACATGCTAACGATTTGCTAATTGAACGATGCTAAGTTATTCGGGTGAGTTCGTCATTAACTGATGGGTGAAATTTATTTTGCATCGCTAATTGTCTGCTAATTGTCGCTCGTTAAAGTGCGCCTACTCAAATTTGATTGAGTGACACAACCCCCGGTGTCTAATTTAACTTAACTCTTAGGAGGCAACATGAAATTAACCTTTAAATCTATCGTTCTCGCAGCATCATTGGCATTACCAACGTTCTTTGCAGGTAATGCGTTTGCTCAAGCTGCACCCTCTACGTGCGGTGCAAACTGTACTTCAGCCTCCGCAAACCCGCATGGCTACACAGCTGCAATGGGTAGCGTAAATTGCTACAGCTGCCACTCTATGCCAGTAGTAGTAACTCCACCACCTGTAGTTACACCTCCAAAACCACCAGTAGTTGTTCCGCCTGTTGTGACTCCCCCAGTTACAGGTACAGTCACGCCACACGCAACTTCTAAGAGTTGTGGTGCTTGCGTAAAAGGAACGGCACCTAGCAGCGTTTCTGCACACAAGAATGTGAACTCAACTATGACTGCATGCTCTGCATGTCACGGTGGCGGCTCTACAAGCGGCACAGGTGGATCAACTGGTGGCACTACAGGCGGTACAACTAGTGGTCATTCAGATGACCACCACAGCACAACTGTTACCCATTCGGATGACAGCCATGGGACAACAAGTGGTACAACCACAAGCAATCGCCACACTGGCAATCGTCACCATAACGACTAATTAGCAACAGTAACTTCCCCTGTCCTCACCAAAGTATCGGTGGGGATTTTTTACGTCCTAATTATCAGCTAATTCTGCTTTGCTACTTTGTGCTTGCTGGAATACACTCGAACTTACAAACACAATTGGAGTCACCATGAAAAAATTTATCAAAGCGGTTGTTCTAGCATCTGCGTTGGCATTACCAACCTTCTTCGCTGGCAATGCATTTGCCATACCCAACTGCGGCTCAAATTGCACTTCAGCCACTAAAAATCCACATGGTTATACGGCAGCCATGCCGGTTAATTGTTATTCATGTCACACAGCTAGTACGACTGGTGGAGGTAATGGTGGTAACACAACTGTAGGTACGCTTACTATTAAGCCAACCCAAAAAAGCTGCGGTACTTGCACAGTAGGCACTGCACCTGGCGGTGTTGGCGCACATAAAAACGTCACTGCAACGACCGTATGCTCTGTTTGCCATATCAGTGGCTCGACAGGAAGCACAGGTGGCTCAACGGGTGGGACAGTTGGTATCTACCCTACTAGGCATGGCTGTGGTGCTTGCGTAATTGGCACTGCACCAGGCAGCGTATCAGCACACAAAAATGTGAATATCAATAACACTGCTTGCTCGGTTTGCCACATGCCTAGTTCAACTGGTGGTTCAGGCGGCTCAACTGGCGGTCACCATGACAATGACCACGGCACCGCAGGTGGTACGACTGGCGGCAACGACGATCATCACCAAACTTCACCGGGTAATTCTGATTTTGGTCGCAGCCATAAACACGACGGCAAAAAACAACATCGCAACCATGACAACTAAGCAGTAAACAATACCCCCCCTCATCCCCATCAGTTTATCGGTGGGGATTTTTT
>CANFCA010000160.1 GCA_947445045.1 Gallionellaceae bacterium | reverse complement strand
TTTGTCGCCCGCCACCTCATCTTGCTGCGGAAGGTTCAGTGCGGATTTGACCAACACGCGCAATTGGTCAAGCGCGACTGGCTTAGCTAAATAATCAAATGCGCCCACCTTAAGCGCGGCAATCGCATTTTCCATATTGCCGTGTGCTGTAATCACGGCACAAGGTATATCCAAATTATTTTGCGTAACATACTGCACTACTTGCAAGCCATCACCATCGGGCAAACGCATATCAGTCAAGCATAGGTTGTAGCGATGCTCTTTTAATTTTTTGAGCGCACCTTGAACGTTCGCCGCCTTATCGACTTCCAAACCCATCTTACCCAATGCCATACCCAACAGCTCCAGAATGTCCGGCTCATCATCCACCAACAGCACGCGGATGCCCTTGGAATGGTAGTTATCTACCTTGTTCACGTCTTGCGCCATATCGGTCTAATCCTCTAAAAATGATTTGGAAGCATGCGCCAGACTGCCCCTCTTTGTCACGATATTCCAACCTCGCACCGTTAGCCTCACATAATTCTTTGGCAACATACAAACCCAAGCCTGTCCCTTCAGTCGCGGTAGTAAAAAATGGCTCAAACAATTTACCTTGATGTTCAGCAGAAACGCCCGGTCCATCATCTTGCACCGCCAACACTAATTGATCATCCACAATACGCATCTGCAATACCACGCTACCCGGCGACTTACTGGAATAACGCAATGCGTTGCGGCACACATTCCACATCACTTGATGCAAGTGCCCCAAATCGTATGAGATTTTAATATTGGGCAGCTCCAACAGTACCAATGTATTCGAATCAATATGCTCAGCAGCACTAAATTCTTGAATAAAAATGTGCAGCTTTTCTGCCAAATCAAACAGCTCGCGTTGCGCGCGATCACGCCGATTCAGCTGCATCACATCTTCAATAATTTGATTGATACGGCGCGTATTATCCAACACAATTTGCAGCAATCGTTGCTGACCCGCATTCACCTTTTCTTCTTGCATCAACTCGGTAGCGTAGCTGATAGCCGACAAAGGGTTGCGCACCTCATGCGCAATATTCGCGGTCAAACGTCCCAACGCTGCCAATTTAATTTGTTGCGCTTCGGCTTTCACGCGCTGCATATCTTCCAAAAAAATTACTGCGCCGCTGCTCGCGTCCAAATCAAGCGACACAAAACGTAATCGTGCTTGTACTCCCACATCCAAGGGCAAAGTGCTACGACTCACAACGCCTGTTTGCTTCCACACGGCGTATTGCCCGAACAGCAAAGGAAATGTTTCCGCCAACGGCTTACCGGGATTAAAACCCTTGTGCAGCAACCGCTCAGCGCAAGTATTCATTTGCGTAATCATGCCCTCGCCATCCACCACCACCACGCCATCATGCATATCACGCATCACCAAACGACTGGCTTCGTACATGCTGAACAAATCGCGACCTCGCCGCTGCGCCAATTCCTGACTATCCACCGCATATTTCGCCAGCATGTGTGTCAACCAAGCCACCGCAAAATACGCGATGCACAACAAACCCACTTGAACATATTGCGATATATCCGCATCGGCGTACAAAACCGCATAAGCATGCGACAGCAGCATGGCAAGGCTTGCCAGCGCAGCAAAAAACAAAGTAATCGTACCGCGGCTGATAATTCCCACGGCTGCCAGTGAAACCAGTAATAGCAAACCAATGTTGCTACGAATGCCACCGCTCACATACGAAAGTATCGTCAGCCCAACAATATCCCCACCCACCTGCAAAGCCAATTGCAAAACAAAACGCGGCCAGCGCAGACGTAAGGGAATAAACGACAGCAACACAATCGCTGCATAGAACAGGCTAGCAAATAAAAATTGCTTCCAATTGCTTGCGCCGAGTGACAACGCTTTGCTAAACGCAATCGCAAAGAACACCAACACAAAAGACAGTGCCAAACGGTACAGCGAGAAGTAATGCAAGGAACGCCAAAAATCGACGGCTTGAGAATCTTTGACGGGCTTATTCATTCCTAAATTCGATGCTTGTAAAACAATGTTAACTCTTCATGCTATACGCATCACGATGCGCCGCGCTGCAAAAAAAATTGCCGCCCACCAGCATGCTCTCGCTCTTGGGTAAATGCACGCCACAATGCGCACAACGCACCATATCTTCAGCGGCATCTTTAGTCACAGAGGTGTCTTGCTGAGAGGCATTCTTACCGTAAGACCGCACCAGCAAATAAATCGCCACCACGATTGCCATCAAAAAAAATAAACGACTCATTTTTATTCTCGCTTTCTGCTTATCCAAAATATTTCATAGGAATGATGCTGCTATGTAGGAGCGAGCTTGTTCGCGAAAGGAATTCGCGAGCAAGCTCGCTCCTACAAAACCCCTAGGTTTATAACGGGTGAACTATACCCGAACTCAACATCCACAAACCGCGCAGGCAAAATCTTTACTCACCGTACTGCGCTGCATAGTCATATCCAGTGCATTGCAAACCAGCAATTTCCTGCTTAACCCGCGTTCGATACCCGCCAATAATTTAAGTGCTTCAGCCGCTTGCATCGTGCCGATGATGCCCACCAATGGCGCAAATACGCCCGTTGTCGCGCAGCGCAATTCAGCGGCAACGGTATCTTCAGGGAACAAACAGTTGTAACAAGGCACCTCGTCACGACGAAAATCAAACACCGAAACTTGCCCATCAAACTGTATCGCCGCGCCCGACACCAGTGGCTTGCGATGCGTTAAACACGCACGATTAACTGCATAACGCGTAGCAAAATTATCGCTGCAATCCAACACCACATCCGCTTGCGTAACCAATTCATTCAATTGCGCCGCATCCACACGCGTGGCAAGTGCCACACACGCCACCTCTGGGTTCACCTCGTGCAGCTCCGCATGTGCGGAAGCCACTTTAGTGAGCCCGACTGATTGAGTGCGGTGAATAATTTGTCGCTGCAAATTACTCAGTTCCACCGTATCATCATCACACAAAGTCAAGTGACCAACTCCACTGGCAGCTAGATAAAGTGCAGCTGGCGAACCCAACCCACCCAACCCAATGATAAGCACCTTAGCATCCAGCCAAGCTTGTTGCGCCTCAATTCCTATCTCTTTAAGCAAAATGTGGCGGCTATAGCGCAGCAATTGTTGATCGTTCATTTGTGAATAGCTCAAATAGGAATGTGCGCAAGAATAGCCGAATGCCGCACAAATAAAAACGGGCATCCGAAGATGCCCGTTAGTTTTGCGTCAAATACAAGCGATCAGTTGATCGCCGATATTTAGAACGCGTGCTTCATACCGATCGAAACGGTAGATGGATCTTGACCTGTTTCACTTACCAAACCCGCATTTGTAACTGCTGCATTGTTAGTCACTTTAGTGTACAGAGCATACACTGAAGTACGCTTGCTCATGTCATGGTCATAGCCCAAAGACACTTGCTTAACGTTGTTAGTTACTTTAGCGCCAGCAGTTGTCGTGTCACCTTTTTTACCGTATGCCAACTTAACTGCATCTGTTGCGCTCAGAGCGTACTTACCGCCAAGGTACAAGTTAGTGCCTGTTGTTTCATTGCCGCTAAGCGCAACTTTGTCAGTAGTCTTTTCAACAATGCCATTTACAGTGAACGCATCCATTGTGTAACCGCCGCCTAATTTGAAAGCTTTAGTTTCGTTATCAACTGTTCCAGCCAAGTCGCCGACGTTACCAAACTTTACATTTTGGTAAGCCAATGTACCGAAAATTCCGCCTGCGCTGTACATACCTGCCAATGAAAGTGCAGTACCTTTCTTAGAAGCAGCAGTCGCACCTTCCGCACCAAATTCGCTAGCAGCTGCGATAGTCAAACCACTCAAAGATGGGCTGACATAAGCAATCACGTTGTTCAAACGTGTGTCATGCGCACTCATGATATTTTTACGGTTGTCAGCAGCGCTGTCTGCGAACAAATCCAAACCACGCGTTGACATTTTGTATGGTGTGTCGTGACGACCAAACAATACGGTACCCATGTCAGCACTTGCCAAGCCGATGTATGTGTTACGGTCAAACATTGCATTGCCAGCCACATCATTTTGAGTTGCAGCTGAACCATTGTCCAAATTTACTTCTTTTTCCATTTGGAACACAGCTGTCAAGCCACCGCCCAAATCTTCAGCGCCTTTGAAACCGATACGTGAAGCATTGCTTA
>CANFCA010000159.1 GCA_947445045.1 Gallionellaceae bacterium | reverse complement strand
GCCGCAGGGTGCGCCAAATAATTCGCCGACATCTCGTCCCAACAGTGCGCTGCCAGCGTGTTCCAAGGCGGCGTGCAACACTAAATCATCAGCTTGCGCAATATTCTCCAGCAGGACACGTCCCATGCGTCCGCTACTACCCGCGATAGCGATTTTTATTTTACTCATATTCATTTCCTTATTTCACTTCCTGCTCTGAAACAATTAACCATGCTTCATCAATTTTTTCCAACTGCAAAGTTTTGCGCGTCTTATCCTGGTAAGAATCGGCGCGATAATTTTGCACAAAGGTTGCGCTGGCATGACTGTCATCGCTCAACTTAACTTTCAAATCACTTAACGTGACCGCAATAGATTTTGATTTTCTCATACGCGCTTCACGTTGCGCTTGCCACGTACTTTTGCTCATGCCACTCGGTTTAAAGCTATCCGCATAGCTGGCGAAATATTGCTCCGCATCTTTCGCCGACCACGCATCCGCCCATGCTTGCACCGCTTCCGTCACATCCACAGTTGAATCAACTGGTGCTACAACCGCCATTGATTTTGCCATGATAGGAGGCGATGGCATTGCTTCGGGTACATCTGCTGTGGCAAAGACTAGCGGCGGCTTGGGCGCAATAGGATCGGCTTGAATAAGCTGCTTGCCATCATCAATACTTTGCAAGCTGTTGTCCAAGAAATTCAGTGTCAGCCCTTGCTGCTCAATCACCTTGCCGCCTTGCTCATGTCGATATACATAGTCCCAACGATTACCATGAAAGGCATCGCTAATCAGCGGGGTACCCAGCACATAGCGCACTTGTTGCTTGGACATCCCCAGCTTTAACTTTTCGCGCATTTCCGCAGTGATGACATTACCCTGATGGATATCCATTTTGTAAGGCTTTAAGCTACATGAGGCCAACAACAGGGCGAGGAAAATCATTTTAATTTGCATATTTATCATCTCAAAAAGGCCGGCGCATCATACCTCAAGCGGGCAAACCCAGCATTTCAGCCGCATGCTTACGCGTCGTATTGGTGATGGTCACCCCCCCCAACATTCGAGCGATTTCCGCGACACGCTGTTCACCTTCTAACACTGTGATGTGACTTAACGTCACGCCATTTTCCACCACTTTACTCACTTGCCATTGTTGGTTTGCCACAGCTGCCACTTGTGGTAGATGAGTGACGCATAACACTTGATAAGTCCCACCCAATTTTTTGAGCAAGTGTCCGACGATTTCCGCCACCCCCCCACCGATGCCGCTGTCCACTTCATCAAAGATCAAAGTAGGCACACTGGCCACCTGACTGGTTGCCACTTGAATCGCCAAACTGATACGCGACAACTCGCCACCCGAAGCTACTTTAGCCAAGCTGCGCAAAGGCACACCCGGATTGGCAGCCACTTGGAATTCAATGGCCTCCAAACCATAGGCATTACCTTCAGCAAGTGGAATCAGCGCAACAGAAAACTTCCCGCCTTGCATTGCCAAAGTCTGCATGGCGATAGTCATTTCACGCGTAAGTTTTTCGGCGGCACGTTGGCGTACCACAGAGAGTTTTTGCGCTGCTTTAAAATAATTTTGCAATGCGGACTTTTCTTGCTGCATCAATTCGGCAAGATTAGCGTCACCACCCAGCTCTTCCAATCGCGCCACAATCCGCTGCAACACTTCATCTAATTTTTCCGGTGCGACTCGATGTTTACGGGCCGTATCCAGCACACTTTGAATACGCTGCTCTTGTTGCTGCAAGCGTTGCGGATCACTCTCCAAGCGCTGCTGATAATGCCGCAAGGCATACACCGCTTCTTGAATTTCGGTCTGAGCGCTTTCCAACAAACGCGCCACTTCACCCAGAGAGGCATCATAAACAATACCTTCATGCAAACGCATCATCAATGCATTCAGTTGCGTCAAACACGCATCGTCCGCCTCACTCAAGCTCTCGATACCAAAGGCAGCGGTATCAAGCAAATTAGCGGCATGTGACAAACGTGCATAATCCTCTTGCAAGGCAATCCAGTCTGGCAAACTAAACCCCAGCCCTTCTACTTCGGCACGCTGAAATTGCAATAACTCCCGCTCAGCTTGAACGGCTTCGGCATCCTCACTCAGACTGATGCAGCGACGACGTAACGACTGCCATTCGCGATACAAATCGGTCACTTGCGCCACTTCATTTATCACACCCGCATAGCCATCCAACAACACACGCTGCGCTTCAGGACGCAGCAAAGATTGATGTGCATGCTGTCCGTGTATATCGAGCAACTGCTCACCAGCCATTTTGAGCTGCTGCAACGTCGTACTTCGACCGTTAATAAAGCTGCGTGAGCGGCCACTGTTATCCAGCACACGGCGCATCAGGCAAATGTTTTCATCACCCACCAACTCTTGCTCACTCAGCCAAGCTTGAACATTTGGCACACTTGCGATATCAAATTCAGCCGCGATGTCCAGCCGCTCGCAGCCGTGACGCACCATCGTGGCATCGCCACGTTCACCCAGCGCCAATGACAAGGCATCGATCAAGATCGATTTTCCCGCGCCCGTCTCACCTGTCAGCGCAGTGAATCCTCTGGAAAAATCCAGTTCAAGATTTGAGACGATGATGAAATCACGGATAGTTAAAAATTTCAGCATGGAATGATTTTATAAATTCGTCATCGAGGCAAAACGGAAATGACTACCTGAAATTGCGAACAAACCAAGTACGGCATCACACCTACAAAGTTTGATTCCACAACAGCTTCTCACGCAGCGTGTGGTAATAGCTATGCCCTACCGGATGTAACAAGCAAACTGGTGAGGGGTGACGCGTGATAACGATTTTATCGTGCTCTTGCAAATCGTAGTCGGTGTGACTGTCAAAACGAATATGAATATCACTGGTGCGATGGGTCAAAATCTCAATCACCGATGAACTCTTAATTACCAACGGACGATTACTCAAGGTATGCGGACAAATTGGGACAAGCGCGAAAACTTCCAAGCTCGGATGCAGAATCGGGCCACCCGCTGACATCGCATAAGCCGTCGAACCCGTTGGCGTGGTCACAATCAACCCATCGGCGCGCTGGTTATACACATATTCGCCATCCACCAACACTTCGCACTCAATCATATTGCTGGTGTAATTGCGATGCACCACCACTTCATTAAATGCCCAGCCGTGATACACCTCGACATCACCCCGCATCACTTTGGCAGCGAGCAACAAACGTTGCTCCTCGATAAATTTTCCATCGAGCATCGCCTCCACCGTTTCCAGCATATTCTCCAATGTCAGATCGGTGAGAAAACCTAATCGGCCTTGATTCACGCCTATCAGTGGAATACCGTGTTGCGACAAAGTGCGCGCGATATTCAGCATCGTGCCATCACCGCCCAGCACAATCGCCAAATCAACCGTGCCGCCAATTTCAGCAAGGCTCATCGAGGGATACGGACTGTCTTTGAGGTGTTCGGCAGTCAGACTGTCCACCACGACACTCAGTTTTTTGGATGACAAAAATTTGGCTAACCGCAACAACGGCGCGGCTACTTCAGGCGTTTTGTGTTTGCCGATTATCGCGATTTTTTGGAAGGGGAATTTCATTGCGAGATTAAACCACATCAACCTATGAATGACAAAGCTAGCTTGAGTGGAAATTGGCAATGCTAGCCGCTACGTCGTTCCCGCGAAAGCGGGAATCCAGCAAAACTAACAATGCCCGCCCAGCGGACAAAACTATGATGTTGTTCCGCCGTGCGGGATTTTGAATTAACTGGATTCCCGCTTTCGCGGGATAACCAGCGACTTGCCCGCTTGCGGGTTTAGTCGAATGGCTAGTTGCTCAATCAATGACCACACAGTTAAAACTCTTCCCAATCTGCTTGTTGTTCGGTGTTACTCACTACACGTCGATTGTTTCTATAATCAGCCAACGTAAGCTTGAGTTCGCTGTTTGGCTTGATTTCAGCATGGCTACCCACAACGCTATTTAAGTGCTGCGCGCTTTTGCGCTGCTCGGACAACTTAAACACACTCACGGTTTCCGCCAATTCTTTGGCTTGCAAACGCATCGCTTCCGCTGCTGCTGCCGCTTGCTCAACCAATGCGGCATTTTGTTGCGTCACATCGTCCATCTGGGTAATGGCTTGGTTGACTTGCTCAATGCCGGCACTTTGTTCATTCGAGGCAGCCGAAATTTCGTACATTATATCGGTAACAAGTTTCACCGCTTTAACAATTTCAT
>CANFCA010000158.1 GCA_947445045.1 Gallionellaceae bacterium | reverse complement strand
TTATCGTGGTTCACGATTTTGCTGGGCGCGTTGATTACCGCCTCGTTGTCGCATTGGCGCGCACCCCTATCTAAGCACCACACGCCGACAGCGCAGTTATTGGATGCGCTGCGCGTGTTGAGAAGCATGGTGAGTGGTTTGCAAAATGGGCAGATGAACACCTTGCCAGAATTATCCAAATCATTACACCTAGGTTACGACGCACTCGAAGGGATTCTTGAAAAGCTGGCAAGTGCGGACATGGTGCGCAAAGCCGAAGGGCAAGGCTGGCTATTGTTGCGTGATGCGAACCACATTCGCGTTACGGAGTTACTCAATTTATTCGTACTTAATCGAGATGTTATTGCCAGCGAAAATAAAAACGATGCGTTGCAAAATTGGCTAACGACTTGCAGTCAGCAACTAGAGCGCAACACCGACATCACGCTGGCGGAACTGTTTGCGCGTTCTGCTGCCTGATGCTTGCTGGATATAGCAATATGCGCTTTAATGCGCGGCGTTTTTGATATTGATTTTATAGGAGTGCAGTATGGGTTTGCTTGAAAAATTGTTTGAAGGTTCATTATGGAATAGCCGCTTCGTGATTATTGCGGCGGTGATCGGTAGTTTATTTGCCGGTTTCGCGATTTTCTATATGGCGACTGTTGATGTGGCGATTCTATTTCAACATGCGCTGCATTATGCAGACGCAGACTTAACCGACGAAGCACGCAAGTTACTGCATGACAAAACGGTCTCGCATATCGTAGAAGTGGTGGATGGGTATTTATTAGCGACGGTAATGTTAATTTTTTCTCTGGGCTTGTATGAATTATTTATCAGCGACATTGATCAAGCACATGGTAGTAAGGCATCCAGCAAGATTTTAGTTATTAACAGTCTCGATGATTTAAAGTCTCGCTTGGCCAAAGTAATCCTGATGATTTTAATTGTCACTTTGTTTGAAGAGGCGATTAACATGAAGCTCAGTACGCCATTAGACTTGGTTTATTTAGGGGCAAGCATCACACTGATTGCCTTAGCATTGTATTTTAGTCATGCAGCGGACACGAAACACGAACAAGATGATTCTGATGAGGCTGAGGAAATAGAAAAGCATGGCCACTAAATTTGTAACGTTGTTGAGCAAAGCGAAAGGTGCGCTGTTAGCGTTGCTGCTGGCGGGTTTTTGCTCAACAACATTTGCAGCAGACTTTGTACTGAAAGATTTGCAAGGTAAAACGCATCGTCTTTCCGACTACAAAGGCAAGTGGGTGTTGGTGAATTTTTGGGCAACTTGGTGTCCGCCGTGTCTGCATGAAATTCCTGAGCTCATCAGCTTGCAAAGCGCGCACAAGGATATTCAAGTGTTTGGTCTGGCGATGGATTCTGGCACGGCTAAAGTGGTTGCCGCGTTTGCCAAGAAGCAAGGTATTACTTATCCCGTGGTGATGAGTGATAGAAAAGTTCAGTCACAGATAGGCGAAATTGAAGGCTTGCCAACAAGCTTTTTGTATAACCCGCAAGGTGAGCAAGTGAGTTATAAAACGGGTGAAGTGACGCGTGAGGCGATTGAGAGTTACATGAAATCTAAATAATTCGGCGGCTCGTCATTCCCGCGAAAGCGGGAATGACGCAGTTTTTTATTAGCCGTTACTCGCCACCCGATTGGTTAACGTCCAATGTTTGAGCCAAGCTCCGCGCACCAAGTTTGGATATTCCGGCTTTCCTAAGCTGCCGTTATACCGTCCCAACGCACGAAATAAATCACCGTTTTCGATATTCAAATAATGCCGAAGGATGGTACAGCCGTAGCGTAGATTGGTGCGCAGGTGAAACAGGTTTTGTTCGACCGTGCCGATTTCTTTGACCCAAAATGGCATCACTTGCATCAGCCCACGCGCACCCACACTTGAAACGGCGTATTTCTTAAAACCGCTCTCTACTTCGATTAAACCTAACACCATTTCCGGTTCAAGTCCCGCGCGCGTGGCTTCGTAATGAATGGCTTTCAACAAGTCCATGCGATAGGTTTTGTCAGGTATGCGCTTCTCCAAACGGCGCGACATTTCACTCAGCCAAACATCGGCTTCATATTGGCTAGTGAAAGCGAGTTTAGGTGCGGTCATATCAGAAATGCTGTCATGCAGCACCGCGCGCACACTGGCTGAGAGTGGCGTATTTACTTGGCTCCCAGCATGCGACAACGACGTAAATAAAGCCGCTGTGAGGCATAGCAAAAGCTTGTATTTCATTAGCTGCATAGTTTTGCGGTGATAAATTCCAACACATTTTGCAACGGAATAGCTTGCGCTTCGCTATCCCGTCGTCCTTGATACTCAACCATATTTTCTTTCAAGCCACGGTCGCCAATCACGATGCGATGCGGGATGCCGATTAGTTCCATGTCGGCAAACATCACACCGGGTCGCTCGTCCCGGTCATCGAGTAACACTTCGATGTTGGCGGCTTTTAGTGTTTGATAAAGATGCTCAACTGCGGTGCGCACGGCTTCACTTTTGCCCATGCCGATTGGGACAATCGCCAGTTGGAAAGGTGCCATCGCGGTGGGTAAGGTAATACCGCGCTCGTCAAAATTTTGTTCGATCGCGGCGGCGACAATGCGCGATACGCCGATGCCATAGCAGCCCATTTCAATCACTTGTGCCTTGCCCTGAGCATCTAAATACGTGGCTTTCAGCGCCTCTGCATACTTGGTGCGCAATTGGAAAATGTGACCGACTTCTATACCGCGACAGATTTCTAATGTGCCTTTGCCATCTGGTGACACGTCACCCGTAATCACATTTCTGACATCGGCAACTAAATCAGGCTCGGCTAAATCACGTCCCCAGTTCACGCCAGCGGTGTGGAATTTTGGCAGGTTTGCGCCTGTCACAAAATCGCTCATGGTGGCGACGGTGCGGTCAGCGATGAGTTGAACTTTGCTTCTATCGATGCCGACAGGGCCAAGGAAACCAGCGGGACAATTGAAGAATTCGCGTATCTCTGCATCGTTAGCAAATCGGAATTCAGCAAGGCCGGGAATTTTATTGAGCTTGATTTCATTCAAGCTGTGATCGCCACGTAATAACACGATGTGCAACTTTTCATTGGCGATGAGCGCGAGTAATTTGACAGTACGTTGCAAAGGGATACCGAGCAATTCTGCCACTTGCTCGCAGGTGGTTTGTTTGGGTGTTTCCACATTGCGCAGGGTTTCGTGGGGCGCAGCACGAGGCGCAGTGGGTGCGACCGCTTCCGCCAACTCAACGTTTGCTGCGTAATCAGAAGCGGGGCAATAAGCTAGCGCATCCTCTCCTGAGTCCGCCAAGACGTGAAACTCATGCGAACCACTGCCGCCAATCGCGCCTGTGTCGGCTGCTACGGCGCGAAACTTTAATCCCAGACGACTAAAGATGCGGCTGTATGTCTCATACATAACCTGATAAGTTTTTTCCAGGCTGGCAAAGTCGGCATGGAATGAATACGCGTCTTTCATCAAGAATTCACGCGCGCGCATTACGCCAAAACGGGGACGAACTTCATCACGAAACTTGGTTTGTATCTGATAAAAATTGATAGGCAACTGGCGATAGCTTTTCACTTCGCGACGCGCAATGTCGGTGATGACTTCTTCGTGGGTGGGGCCAAAGCAAAATAAATTGTCGTGCCTATCATGTATTTTCAACATTTGCGGACCGAACACATCCCAGCGTCCGGTTTCTTGCCACAGCTCGGCAGGCTGCACCGCAGGCATCAACAGCTCGATTCCGCCGCTACGATCCATCTCTTCACGGACAATGGCTTCCACCTTACGCAACGCGCGCAAACCCAGCGGCATCCACGTGTACAGCCCGCTGGCTAATTTCTTAATGTAGCCCGCCCGCACCATTAATTTGTGGCTGGGCAATTCGGCTTCGGTAGGAGCTTCTTTTTGGGTAGAGATGAAAAATTGTGAAACGCGCATGGTGGTTTTTTGTGGTTGTAAAAATAACGGCTTAGATTTTACCGTGAATGCGTTGAGTTCGATATGGATTTGCTTTTCATTGAATTGGAAATGTGAAAGAATTGGGGCATTGAATAATTGAATCGAGTAACGAAATGATAGACCGAGACGGCTACCGCCCGAATGTCGGCATGATCATCACCAATGATGTGAATCAGGTGTTCTGGGGCAAGCGGGTAAGACAACACGCATGGCAATTTCCGCAAGGCGGAATTCAGCATGGCGAAACGCCAGAGCAGGCGATGTATCGTGAGCTGCAAGAAGAAGTTGGGCTGCTGCCTAACCATGT
>CANFCA010000157.1 GCA_947445045.1 Gallionellaceae bacterium | reverse complement strand
GTAAGGGCCGGAGCAGTCATAAACATAAATTGGCGGATTAACTTCTGCACCCATGCTGGCTGGTGTTTCGGCTTGCGAAATCTCCCGCATCGGCACTTGTATGTCGGCGCGAGAACCTTGCACATAAATCTTGCGCGAATTGGGTAAAGACTTGATGGCTGCTTCATCGACGTGAGCGGCGGAAGATAAAAACTGAGGATTTGCGTTCATTTGATGCTCCAAAATAATTTTCAGGGTGTCTCGAAAAATTCAAGTTTCTAATAAAGCAACTAGCCATTCCACTAAGCTGCCAAACAACGGCAGCCAAGTGGCTGGTTATAAGCTAGGCAAGGCGCGAGTAAAAAATTACGACGACACATATTGCAATATGTAAGGAGTAATTTTTTGCGAGCAACACAGCATCGCGACGAAACTTGAGTTTTGCGAGATGCCCTGCGGGGAGCATCGGAAGAATGCTTCCCTACGACGGCATGACCCGTACAGGTTCAAAGGGTGTGTCTCACTGCATAATTTGCAGACCCCTAGCTAGTTGCGCAAGGTACTGGAAAGATGCATGAAAGGCAAGCAAACTCTCATACACCTGAAGCATTGTAGGGGTATCTGATTTGCATAATATGCATGCGTGCCATAAAGTTCGCGGCCAAGTTTATAACTAAATATATGCGATGAAAACATTCAGCGAAATTCTTTCTTCAATGGCCAATGCCGACCACGTGAAATGCATTGCGCTATTCCATAGCGACGGCAGTGAAGCAGGCTTGATTGAAAATAAACCAGGCAGCCAAGGTTCAATCAAGGTGTATCACCACCTGCTGCAAAAATGGGGCAGTATCAACGTTGAAGCTGCGCGCGAAGGCTTGGAAATTTATTCTGAACACACCGCCGATGCACAAAGCAATTTTGGCAAGCATCCCAATATTGATCTGCTATTAAATGTGGTGGCGAGCGGTAATCCATTAAAGGCGACAGTTAGCAAGAATTGTTAAATAGCGCTCGGTTACAATAAACCTGCCTGTCATACGTCATCAGATATAATTGCGCCATATCTAGCCGCCTCATTGAGGGCGGTTTTTATTGTTTTTAAGGGGATGTAAATGCCTTTGTCTAGTTCGAGTTCAAATAAAAATCGTTGGGTCAAAGTCGGCCTTGGCAGCGTTGCATTGATGGCTGTAGTTTTGTGGAAAATGCCACACGTTAGCAAGGCTGCAACTACCCCTGTTGTAACGACAAGCAAGCCGGCCTTGACCGTTAGTTTGGTTACTTTGCAACCTGCAAAATGGATGCAGAGTTTGTCGGCTAATGGCAGCGTGGTGGCATGGCAAGAGGCAGTCATCAGTTCAGAAGTGACGGGTATTCGCATAGCCGATGTGCGTGCGAGTGTTGGCGACCAAGTGCGCAAAGGGCAAGTGTTAGCGACGTTGGCGACGGATACTGTGGCGGCGAGTGTCGCTGAAGTGCAAGCTTCGCTCAAAGAAAGTGAAGCCGTGTTAGCCGAGGCTAGCGCACAAGCGGCACGCAGTAGCAAGTTGCGCGAATCGGGTTTTGTCAGTGCGCAGCAAGTCGAGCAAGCCATGACCAATGAAAATACTGCGCGTGCCAGAATGGAAACGCAGCGTGCCCGTTACCAAGCGGGCGTGCTACGTTTGGCGCAATTGAATATCAAAGCTTCCGACGCGGGTGTTATCTCAGCGCGTTCAGCCACCGTAGGAACATTGACGCAGCCTGGCATGGAGCTGTTTCGCCTGATACGCCAAGGTCGTTTGGAATGGCATGCCGATATCACGGCAGATGAATTGGGCATGATACGCAAAGGCATGAAAGTGGAGTTGATGTCTCCTCAAGGGCGAGTGGTGAAAGGACAGGTTCGTGCTATTTCCCCTGCGATTAATCCGCAAACACGTTACGGGCAAGTGTTGGTTGATTTGCCCAACAGCGGTGGTTTAGTCGCGGGCATGTTTGCACGCGGTACGTTCCAGTTGACGCAACAAAATACCCCCGTCATGACCTTGCCGCAAACGGCGGTAGTGTTGCGCAGCGGTGCGGCCTTTGTTTTTTCAGTGGGCACAGATGGACACGCGCATGAGCTTAAAGTAACGGTAGGAAAACGTTTCGGCGAGCAGATTGAGATTGTGTCGGGACTTGAAAAAGGAGTTGCGGTGGTGGAATCAGGAGGCGCATTTTTGGTGGATGGTGATGTGGTACGTGTAGCGAGCACCGCTAAATGAACGTCTCTGCTTGGTCAATTCGTAATCCCATACCGGCGATTCTATTTTTCTCGTTACTCACCCTTGCGGGGCTGATGGCGTTCCGCGCCATGAAGATTCAGCAATTCCCCGATATTGATTTGCCCACCATTGTGGTGAATGCCGGTTTGCCGGGCGCATCACCAGCGCAATTAGAAACTCAAGTGGCGCGCAAGTTAGAGAATTCCTTCGCTAATTTGCAAGGGTTGAAGCATCTATATACCAAGGTGCAAGACGGCTCGGTTACGGTGACTGCCGAATTCCGATTGGAAAAAAATTCGCAAACTGCGCTTGATGATGTGCGTGCGGCCATTTCAAAAATCCGCGCGGATTTGCCGCAAGATTTGCGCGAACCTACCGTGAATAAGCTGGTGTTATCTGGCTCGCCGATTTTGACTTATGCGATTGCCATGCCGGATATGAGCGAGGAAGAGTTGTCTTGGTTTGTCGATAACAAAATCACCAAAGCGTTGTTATCGGTGCGCGGTGTGGGTTCGGTCACGCGAGTGGGTGGCGTGTCACGCCAAGTGAATGTTGCCCTTGATCCGGATAAGTTACTGGCACTTAATGCATCTGCCGGCGAAATTTCCCAACAATTACGCCAAATTCAGCAAGAGGCGGCAGGCGGACGCGCCGACATTGGCGGCATCGAACAATCGGTGCGCACTATAGCGACCGTACAAACTGCCGAGCAATTAGGGCAAATGGAAATCGCACTGCGTGATGGTCGTCGCATACGCTTGAGCGAAGTGGCTGAAGTGTCGGATGGCACTGCCGAACAACGCTCCGCCGCCCTGCTGAATGGCAAGCCAGTAGTGGGGTTTGAGATTGTTCGTTCGCTGGGCGCAAGCTCGGTTGAAGTGGAAGATGGCGTGACAAAAGTGTTGGCTGAACTCAAAACTGAGCACGCTAAAATGGAAATCACCGAAGCGTTTAACTTTGTTGAACCGGTTCGAGAAAACTACACGGGTTCGATGACCTTGCTGTTTGAAGGAGCGGCATTGGCGGTGTTGGTGGTGTGGCTGTTTTTGCGCAATGCGCGCGCGACGGTGGTGGCGGCTACTGCATTGCCGCTGGCGGTGATTCCTACTTTTGCCTGTATGTATTTTATGGGCTTTACGCTGAACGTGGTCACGCTGTTGTCACTGTCATTGGTGGTCGGGGTATTGGTCGATGATGCCATCGTCGAAATTGAAAATATCATGCGCCATCTTGAAATGGGCAAAACGCCTTACCAAGCTGCGATGGAGGCGGCGGACGAAATTGGTCTTGCGGTGATTGCGACGACATTTACTTTGATTGCGGTGTTTTTGCCCACCGCTTTTATGAGCGGCGTACCGGGTAAATTTTTCGTCCAATTTGGCTGGACGGCAGCAATTTCGGTGTTCTTCTCGTTAGTCGTGGCGCGGATGTTGACCCCGATGATGGCGGCTTACATTCTGAAGCCGCGTGTCGCGCATAAAATTCCCGCATGGGTTGAATACTATTCTGGTTGGGCGAGTTATTGCTTGAAGCATCGCGTGAAAACCATGATTGCGGCGGCGATATTTTTTGTCGGTGCATTCATGTTGGTGCCGCTGTTGCCCACAGGATTTATGCCACCTGACGATGGCTCGCAATCACAGGTGATGCTGACCTTGCCACCAGGCAGCACCTTCCAACAAAGCTATCGGCTCGCCGAAAAAGCACGTGAAATTGTGCAGAAGAATCCTAATGTGAGGCTCATCTATACCACCATCGGTGGCGGTAGCACGGGAGATGATCCTTTCATGCCCTCTGGCTCAGGGCAGGTGACTAAAGCCACCCTTACGCTCATGTTGACCCCGCGTGCGGAACGCAGTATCCGCAAGCAAGACATCGAAGCGCAGCTGCGCGAGGCTTTAGAGGTGTTGCCCGGCGCACGCGTCAAAATTGGTTTGGGTGCATCCAACGAAAAATATGTGTTGGTGTTGGCGGGTGAAGATGGCGAAAAATTATTGCAACACGCCGAGTTGGTGGCGCGTGATTTGCGCACCATACCCGGCATCGGTAGCGTCACTTCAACATCGAGTTTGGTGCGTCCT